>CAZDEM010000024.1:0-14251 GCA_964504315.1 uncultured Sulfurimonas sp. | reverse complement strand
TTATTATTATATTTATTGGCATCTATCAAGGTGTAGGGCTTAAAGAAGTATTTTTCTTTACTGTTGCTTTGGCCGTTTCTGCCACGCCTGAAGGCCTTCCTATTGCCATTACAGTAGCACTTAGTGCTGCAAGTGCCTCGATGAGTAAAAGAAATGTAATTGTACGTAAACTTTCCGCTATTGAGGGGCTGGGTTCTTGTACTTTAATTGCCAGTGATAAAACAGGAACTATGACCCAAAATATGCTTAGTGTTGAAAATTTCATAGCACTCAATGAGGATAATGATGCGCACACAAAAGCCCTGCTTTGTGCAATGCTGTGCAATGAAGCCACTGTAATACAAAAGAATAATACTTTAGATGTCACAGGAGACCAGGTTGATATTGCACTTATTAGGTATGTTTTACATGTAAACAGTGAATTTTTTCAAAAGTATCAGCATGTCAAACCCTTGCAAGAAATTCCTTATGAACCGCAAAACGGCTATGCGGCTGTTAAATGCACTCTCGATATAGGAACTTTTGATTTTATAAAGGGTGCTCCTGAAATTATTGTGAGTAAATCTTCTCTTGAGCCTGAACAAAAAGAACACATTCTAAATGCGGTAAATGAATGGGCAGAAAAAGGATTTAGGAATATTGCCTTGGCTTACAAACAAAACAGTGAAACAGCAATAGCCGATAACGCCTACACTTATCTTGGTTTTGTGACAATTATAGACCCATTAAGAGATGGCGTACATGAGGCGGTACAAATTGCCCAAGAAGCAGGAGTAAGTGTTGTAATGGTCACGGGAGACCACCCTAATACAGCCTATTTTATCGCAAAAGAGCTCTCAATTGCCATTGATAAAGAAGAGGTCATAGACGGTGCTGCACTTACCCGCGCTCAAGAAAAAAAGACGCTAAAAGAGACAATAATAAATAAAAAAGTCTTTGCCAGAGTCTCGCCCGAGCAAAAGCAGATTATTGTAAATGCTTTTCAGGATGCGGGAGATTTTGTTGCTGTTACCGGAGACGGTGTCAATGATGCACCTGCTTTAAAAAGCGCAAATATCGGTATAGCAATGGGAAAAAGCGGTACAGATGTAGCCAGAGAGTCCAGTGACCTTATTTTAACAGATGATTTTTTCGGTTCTATTATCAACGGTATCGAAGAAGGAAGAATTGCTTATGACAATATTCGAAAAGTTATTTATTTGCTTATATCTACCGGATTTGCAGAAATTATTCTTGTTTTACTGGCTATTCTCTTTGCTTTGCCTATTCCGCTGCTTCCCATACAACTGTTATGGCTCAATCTCGTAACCAACGGAATTCAAGATGTTGCACTTGGACTTGAAAAAGGAGAACCCGGAGTTTTAAAACGTAAACCACGCAGTCCAAAAGAGCCGATTTTTAACAAGCCGATGATTAGCAGAGTAATAGTAGCAGGTCTTTATATGGGGGTTGCAGCATTTTCGCTTTTTTATATTTTGCTCAACGCCGGGTATGCAGTGGATGCTGCTAGAAATATCACCCTGCTGTTGATGGTTTTATTTGAAAATGTGCATGTTTTCAATTCGCGCAGTGAAAATCATTTTCTTTTTGAAATTAATCATAAACAAAACAAGTTCTTGTGGATGTCTGTACTGGGTGCCTTTGGCATTCATCTTTTTAGTATGCACAATCCATTTATGCAGTCTGTTTTAGGACTTAAACCGGTTGATTCGTCTATGTGGCTTCTTTTAATATCTATTGCTCTGCTTCTTATGTTAGTAATGGAAGGTGAAAAATTTATACGAATGAAAATCTTTAGTGTATAATTGCACCAACAAGCAACAAGGAAAGCATCTTGATTTCAGACAATACAACATTAAAAGAACAGTTCAAAATATTTTACAAAGAGCATCCAAGCAAGAATTTTGAAGATTTAGTAGAAAAATTTGCAATTTTCGGCGGTGTCGGCTGGGGTGACATAGACACATCCAAGCCATCATACGAACTTATAGAAAAATTAATTCTCAAAGATTACAACTATATTCGCAATGATGTCAGCGACATTACCGGCGGTGCACCGCTTTACCATGCTCTGCTTAGTGCTGTTGCTATGGGTGATGGTAAAACACACTCAAGCTACAAGCGTGCAAAACTTGAAAAAGAAGTTGGGGATAAAGCTGTTGGTGAACTCGTTGATCGAGGCATCATCCGTGTCCAAAAACCAAAAAAAGAGTTTACTTCATGGAGTGATGATGAAAAAATTGACAACAAACTGTACTTCACAACACCTTTTTTACGTTTTTGGTTTGCTTTTGTCTCTCCTCTTTTTAAAGGCATCCGTGACGGTGACTACTCCGAAGTAAAAAAACGATGGCAAAATAGAGAAGCGGAGTTTACAAACCTCATCTTTACACAACTCTCTCATGAACTCATCAAAGATATTTTTGCCAAAGAAGACCCGATTGCAGAAATTTCAAGCTACTGGGACAAAGAAGCAGAGTTTGACATCTTTGCAAAAACAAAATCTGGAAAAATTATACTCGGCAGTACAAAATATACAAATGCAAAAGTCAAAAAAAATGAGCTTACCCGCTTGCAGGAATTTGCAAAAAAAGTCAACATTGATACAGATATTTTTGTCATTGTGTCTAAAAAGGGCTTTTCCAGCGAACTTAAAGCCCTAAAAGGTGAAAATTTACGCCTTTTTACAATTAAAAACTTTGCCAAACTGGTAGAATAATCATGGCAAAAAAAGTTTTACTGCTTCATGGCTGGGGAGGGAGTGATTTTCCACATTGGCAAAGCTGGCTTGCAGGTGAAATAGCAAAAGAGTACGGCTGTGTCAATTTTTTAAAGTTCTCCAATTTTGATGCACCCAAACTTGATGTCTGGATGCAGGAACTCCAATATGCACTTGATGATTTTAAACCCGATATCGTCATCTGTCACTCTTTGGCAAATACTTTATGGTTTCATTTGTGTCATAAAAAGAGCATAAAAAAGATAGAAAAACTTTACCTTATCGCACCGCCTAGTCTTACATGTAAGGTAGAAGAATTAGAAGAATTTTTCCCTCTCACTCCGCCTCTGAACTTATATGCAAAAGAGGCAATGCTTATTACCTCAACAAATGACCCTTATCTGAGTGTTGTTGAAGCAAAGAACTTACAGCAAAGCTTACATGTAACGATGAAAGTTTTAGAAAATGCCGGACATATAAACGCCGACAGCGGCTATGGAGAATGGAATTGGATGCTTAAAGAGGTGCAATCTGCCTTAGCTCTTTAAGCGTATACATCCAATGACTTTGCGCTGGAGATGACAGGTTTTACGTCACTTTTTAAAGAAGACTCCACTGTTTTAGCCTCAGTGAGTGTCTGATTCGTAGATTTTAAAAGTGATGAAGCGTCCCCTTTCACTGAAGAAGAATCATCCTTCACAGAATTAGGATCCAAATGACCTACTTGAACAGGACTGGGATATGGTGACCTAAATGTATATTGAGCAACATTCATACTACCCTCCTTAGGCTGTTTTTTCGATTATATCACAAAATATGTAAAAAATTAACTAATTATATATTTATCGCGTCCTGTTTGTTTTGCCGTATAAAGCGCATCATCGACTCTTTTAAATATGCTTTCCTGGGTATCACCATCAACATAGGCAGTCAATCCAAACGAAGCACTTAGTTGTGGAGCAGGAGCAAAAGATGTTTTTGCAATCTCTTTTTGAAGTTTTTTTGTCAATTTTTCAAGCTCTTTATTGGCGGCATGATTGGCAATAATTATAAATTCTTCTCCGCCCCATCTTGCCACAAAATCATCTTCTCTCACATCCTCTTTAAGTATAGAAGCAAAAATTTTGAGTACCTCATCACCTACATTATGACCATACTTATCATTCACGCGTTTGAAAAAATCTATATCCATCATAATGAGCCCAAATTTATCCCCGTATCTTTGTGCACTTTTTATTTTTTTTTCCAGTATTCGTTTATACTCATTTCTGTTATATAAAGAAGTTAAAGCATCATGTGTCGAAATGTTTTCAAGTTCCTGTGTTGTCACTTTCACCAAATTTATTAGCGCTTTTTTTATTGGATCGAAATGGTTAACAGTGCCTTTTTTCAGCTCTTTTTTCACAACTTTTTTCGATTCCGAGAGCATCATAAAAGTTGTAGTTACATTCAAAAGCTCGGCAATTTTTCCAGAGTGAAAAAACTCTCCAAAAGTGAAAAATCCAACCGTGGGAGCTAAAGACTCAAGCAAATTTATCTCATACATCAGTTGTTCTTGAAGCAGTGCTTTTCTCGCCGAACAAGAATAAATATATACAGCTTCAGCCGGCGTACTTTTAATCTCTTCGAAATACCCATCTACATCACCTGTCAAATCTTCAATATCACCAAAACTAAAACGAACTCTATCCCCCATTTCAAACTTACCGGCAAAGACTAAAGCATTCTCTGGAGTAACGGCAATAGGGTCTCTTGCAACAAGTAAACCCTCTTTATTTAAAACAAGAGGAAAAGCAATACATGACTCTGGTAAATTCTGCACAACATCATTTCCCAAATATTTCCTATAGATATCTAAAATAGGAACACCGTCAAGTTCATATAACACAGCTCCATCTGATTTAGTTACTTCCATCTCTTTTCCAATTGCTGTCCATTTCAAAATATAGTCACTGCTAACAAGCAAATCATTTCCGCCTATTGTAGTAAGTACACAGCCATTGTCAGAAAACTCTTTCTCCGTAAAAATATAAGTCTCTTTAAAGTTTTTATCTGCTGCACGTCCACCGGCTATTACAATTTCAGGCTTGAGTGTATAAACAGATTTTAAAAAATTCTCTGCATCACTTTTCAGTCCGTCACTAAAAATAATCATCGCTTTTGTATCATCAAAAATCAAATCATTTTTAATATCTTCTAAATTAAATGTTTTATCAAATTTATAGAGTTTAGATGTAACTTTTGAACTCTCAAAAATACTAAAGGAGAGGACAACACTCTCTTCTAGCATTTCACCATTACAAATCTCTCCATTCGTGGTAGTGCCCATAATATGTGCAGTTGGAAGTTTTGTTTTTACTATTTTGGCTACATCCATAAAGTAATCAGGGTTAACAACACCGCTGAAAATTTGCACAAAAAGATTTTTTGCTTTCTCAATTGAGTGCACTGTGATAAATTCATCTAATGATTTCGCATCTTTAAATAACATATTAAAACTTTTCATGTGTTCATTATAACTTCATAACAAATAAATAGTGCTTAAAGTGATTTTGTGTACACTTGCACTTATGATTCAACTAACAAATATTTCAAAATCTTTTACAACACAAGAACTTTTTACAAACCTTAATCTGAAGCTCAATTCAGGAAACCGTCTTGGGCTTGTCGGGCGTAATGGAAGTGGAAAATCTACTCTTTTTAAAATCATCACAGGTGAAGACCATGCAGATGAAGGGGAAGTCATCATTCCTAAAAACTACCGTATCGGTACACTCAAACAACATTTGAGCTTTAGTGAGAAAACCCTCAAAGAAGAGGCAGCACTTGCACTTGATGAAGAGATGAAGTATGATACATACAGGGTTGAGAAGATTCTTTTCGGACTTGGCTTCAGTGCAGATGATTTGGACAAAGATCCGCTCTCCTTCTCAGGCGGCTATCAAATACGCATAAATCTTGCAAAGCTATTAGTCACAGAACCCAATTTATTATTGCTCGATGAACCGACCAACTATCTTGATATTGTCTCTTTGCGCTGGCTGCAGACATTTTTAAGAAACTTTGACGGTGAAGTCATACTGATAACCCACGACAGAAACTTTATGGATGCTGTTTGTACGCATACTGCCGGAATAGTGCGAAAAAACATTAAAATGGTCGAGGGCAGTACGCATAAATTTTATGCCCAGCTCCAAGCCGATGATGAACTCCACCAAAAACAAAAACTCTCCCAAGACAAAAAAGTAAAAGAGCTTGAGGAGTTCATAGCCAAAAACAAAGCCCGTGCCTCTACGGCTTCACTTGCACAGTCCAAGGTAAAACAGCTCCAAAAGATGGACCGACTCGAAGACCTCAACCTGGATGCATCCCTTGCTTTTAACTTTAACTACAAAGAAACACCTGCAAAGGTGCTTCTTGATGTCAAAGGTTTGGGTTTTGGCTACAATCCTGATATCCCGCTTTTTCAAAATATTTCATTTACCCTGGCAAAAGGCGAAACACTCGGCATCATCGGGAAAAACGGTAAAGGAAAATCAACCCTTTTAAACACCATTGCAGGCGAACTCAAACCAAACAGCGGAGAAATAAATTTTAATGCATCAACAAAATTTGCACACTTCGGCCAGACAAATATAGCCCATTTAAGTCCGGACAATAGCATCATGGATGAAATCTACAATGCAAATGCAAAACTCAGTGAAGCAAATGTAAGAAGTATCTGTGGCGCTATGATGTTTAGCGGTGAGCGTGCCGATAAAAAAATATCATTGCTTTCAGGGGGTGAAAAAAGCCGTGTTATGCTTGGGCAGATTATAGCTCGTGATGTTAATCTTTTACTTTTGGATGAACCGACAAACCACCTTGATATGGAAAGTATAGAAGCGCTTACAAATGCCATCAATACTTTTAAAGGTTCAAGTATTATTGTAACGCACTCCGAGGAGTTGTTACGCCGTGTTTGTGACAGACTTATCATCTTTGCAAAGGATGGTGCTGAGTATTTTGATGGCGGATATGATGACTTTTTAACAAAAATCGGCTGGGATGATGAGGAAGAAGAAGAAAAAGTAAAGCAGGCTCCAAAATCAAACCATAAAGAAAATAAAAAACTTCGCGCCGAGCTTATACGAGAGCGCAATAAACTTACTTCCCCGCTCAAGAAAAAAGTCGATAAACTTGAAGATAAAATTATGGAACTTGAAAACACGCTTTCACTCAAGCATGAAGAGCTTATAGAAGCTTCAAATGCAGGAAACAGTGCTACTTTGATGGAACTTTCAAAAACCGTCTCAGAGATGGAAAACCAAGTTGAGACAATGTTCGAAGAGTTAGAACTCCAGCAGACTGCACATGATGACATTATGCAGGAATATGATGAAAAAATAGAAAATCTTTAGCTGCTAAAGCACCCAGACACTGAATTTTCTGTTTTTTATTTTTCCATTTTTGAGCTTTTTGTGAGCTTCGTCGATAAGTGAGTTTTCTATTGCCACATAGCTTTGTCTATCATATATATCTATTTTACCGATGCTTGAGCCTTTAAGCCCTGCGTCACCCGTCAATGCCCCGAGTATATCGCCTGCACGGATTTTGTCTTTTTTGCCACCTTCAATAACGAGTGTCACAAACTGTGGCTTCATCTCAAAACCCTGCTCTTTTTTAAGCACTGCGGCATCTAAAAATTGATGTTGTTCATCCTCTTGATACGGTTCTATTTTCTCTGCTTCTCTTGTACTATAGAGTGTAATCGCAATGCCTTCTGCTCCGGCGCGTGCTGTTCGGCCTATTCTGTGCGTGTAAGTTTCCATTGTATGCGGCAGGTCATAATTGACAACCATGCTTAACTCTTTTATGTCAAGTCCACGCGCTGCTACATCCGTTGCCACCAAAACAGGACAAGATTTGTTTGCAAACTGTACCAGAACATCATTTCGCTCATACTGTTCCAAATCTCCATGAATCGCAAGTGCGTCTATTTTATTTTGCACCAAAGATTCTGCCAACTCTTTGGCTTCGAGTTTGGTATTTGTAAAAACAATTACATTTTCAGGTTTGTAATTTGCAAGAATTTTTATAAGTGTGTCCACTTTGTTATTTGTTTCATAAAACTCCTGAACAATTTTGTTTTGCACTTCTTGTTCAGTAGTTTTTACACTCAGAGCATTATTTTGAATTCTTTTGCTGATAGTACGTATTTCATCATCATAAGTAGCTGAAAAAAGCAGTGTTTGTCGCTCTTTAGGCACAAATGAGAGTACAGACTCTATTTCCTCTATAAATCCCATATCAAGCATTCTGTCTGCTTCATCAAAAACAAGAGTATTCAGGTTACTTAGTTCCAGGCTTTCTTTATTTAAGTGTTTTAAAACACGTCCCGGTGTCCCGACAATAACATGTGCCTGATGCTCGAGTGAGCCCAGTTGTTTGCCAAAGGACTCTCCCCCTGTCAGCATCAATATTTTAATATTATGCTGAAATCTCGCAAGACGGCGCAATTCTTTTGCCACTTGATCTGCAAGTTCGCGAGTCGGGCAGAGTACTAAAGACTGTACACGAAACTTTTTAACATTAAGATGGTGCAAAAGTCCTATACCAAAAGCAGCGGTTTTTCCGCTACCTGTTTTTGCCTGCGCAATGACATCTCGTCCTTCCAATATAGAAGGCAGTGATTGTTCTTGAATAGGTGTCATCTCTTTATAACCGAGAGATTCTATAGTTTGGAGCATTTGAGGAGAAAGTGGAAGTGTTGCAAAGTTCATAAGTAGTTTCTTTTTTGAAATTATAGCATGTCTTAGGAATCATTCTCCCCAGGATTTTCAAATTCACTGACATGTTCTATAGCTTGTATGACAAGATTTTTAATACTACTCTTGTCAAGCTTGTACTTTCGTTCAAATGCCATCACTTCATCCACATCAAAAGATTCTGTCGCCCGTACAACTGCATATATTTCACCTAAAAAACCCTTGTCATCTAAAACAGCCTCTTTGACTGAGTCGGAGACATGAATTCCCTCTAGCACCTCACTCATTTTCATACTAAAAAGTGTATCCATTAACGACAAAACACCTACCATATATGCTTCACCAAGCATATTGCTCCGCACCCCGGGTTCAAGCTCTTTGAGTATCTCTTGCATTAAATAAGTTCTGTTTATTACCATGAGCATTAGCGGAGAGTGTTTATCTGTTTTTGAAACAGATTTTGAATATATAAGGAGCATCAGCCATCTTCCCAATGGAATTCTTCCCAAAAGAATTAAAACATGGTGCAGTGAAGATATTCTTTTCCTAAAATGAAAGGCTGCCGAGTTCATAAACTGTAGCAACTGTACCGTAATCTCAGGATTTTTTTCAAATTCTGATGTAATTTCATCAATATTTACATCCTGCATCAAAAGATTATAAAGCTTCAGGACATTTAACTGAAATGGTTCATACTTCGCATTTTCCAAAATTATCGGTTTAGCAAAGAAATAGCCCTCAAAATAGTCGCAGCCTACACTTTTTGCAAGCTCATAGGTTTTAATATTTTCTATTTTTGTTGCTATAACTTCAATCTTGTTTACATGTAACTCCGCTATTAAGTCTGCAATATCATAGGATGCAAGTACATCAAAATTTATTTTTACAAAAAAGAGCTGATGAAGAATTTCTCTATATTTTTGCATAGATTCATCATTTAAATCGGTATCGTTAATGGCCAGCTCATAACCCTGTTTATGCAATTCATCAATTCTGTGGACAACCTTTTCGCTTAAATCTATATCCGCAAAAAGAGAAAATATAAAAAACTCTTTTGGAATTGTAAAAACAATATCATTGAGCAAAAATTTTTCATCTACTTTTACAAATGCTTTTTTATCGCCAAGCAAAGCTTTTTTTCCAAACTTGTTCAAAATACTTGTTACTACAGAGGCACTCGCTGCAATATTGCTATGGACATGACTTTTTTTATCTGCATCTCTGTATAAAATTTCATAATAACATATATCTTCGTCTTTATTTAATATTGGTTGTCTTGCTAAATAAACACTGTCCATGTGATTTCCTGTATACTTTTATTGTTCCAATTATACCACAAATTAGGTTACAGCCATCCCTCGCTGCCCAAAAGCATACATCATAATAGAAGCTGCAACGCCGACATTAAAACTCTTAATGCCCTCCTGCATCTCAATACTTACAACCTCATCGCAGACATCCAAAATATCTTGTGATATTCCCTTGCCCTCATGTCCCATAATAAGCACCCACTTAGAGGTTACATGTAACTCTGACAAAGGTATAGAATTTACTGTTACTTCTGCTGCATAGACTCTATAACCGGCTGCCTTTAAAGCTTCTATCGTTTCAAAGATATCTTTATATACATGTATGCCAAGCATATGTGCATACCCCATAGAAACACGTAAAGCACGCCTGTTAAAAGGATGAGGGGAGGATTTTGGCAAGAAATAACTACTGACACCAAGTGCTGCAGCACTTCTGGCAATTGAACCGACATTTTCACTTGAGGTTATATTGTCAAGCATTATAATTCGATCTCCTGCGCTGCTTAGTTCAATATCATCCGGTCGTATACCGTGAGACATGCAGTTATGATGTATTTTATGCCCGACAATTTTGCCCATTTCTTCTTTAGTTGTTAGATAGATTTTAGGAATATTTTTTAATGCTACAAGCGGCATAAATTCATCATAATACTCTTGCGTTGCAAGAATGCTTTTTATTTGTATATCACTACGAAGCAAAAGGTTCACTACCTTCGGGCTGTCGGCTATAAAACTTCTGTCACTCCGAAAGGCATTGTCTCTTAATTCTTTATATACTTGTAATTCATTTGTGTTAATATTATCAATTTTTGTAATCATTTTATAATTTTAGGATAAAATAACTTATGAACATACTTTTAATGGAAGATGACCCCGTTTTATCAGATATTTTATTAGATTTTTTACGCGAGGAATGGAATGTAGATTATGCCTATAGTTCCCAAGAGGTTTATGAACACCTTGAGAGGTCCAACTATGATTTATTTATATTTGACATCAATGTAATGGGAAAGAACGGTGTAGAACTCCTCAAAGAGCTTCGTAAATTTAGCAACAATACGCCGACTATTTTTATAACAGCCTATAGAGACACCGAGCATCTCCAGCGTGCTTTTGATGCCGGTGCACATGACTATATCAAAAAACCCTTTGAACTTGAAGAGCTCCATGCCCGAATATTGAGTATCAAAAGAGTTTTCAATATTGAAACCAATGAATATATTCCTATAGGGGATAAGATCGTATTTTATCCCATGCAAAGAACAGTACATCTAAATAACAATCAAATCTCTCTAACGGCAAAAGACGCTATGCTATTGTCTTATTTTCTAAAGAACAAAGCACGGCTCATCAGCAGTGAAGAGCTCAGTCAGAATATTTGGGATTTTGACTCGCAGCCAAGCGATGCCACTCTGCGCTCACACATTAGAACACTCAGAGAAATCATAGGCAAAGATAAAATAAAAACAATACGCGGTGAAGGTTACATGTATGAATAAAATTACAAAAAAGTCATTTTATTCTTTTTTGGCTCTTTACCTTATTAGCTCTTTTATGTTTTTATCTTTAACAGCTTACTGGTTTTACAGTTCGCAAGTTGCTATGGAAAAAAATGCGAACTTTTACAAAATGAATCATATAGCCGACATTGTCAGCGCAAAGGTTATTGATGCACATATGAACCATACTAAATTTAAACTGGATGAATTTCAGCAAGAAGCCATTTCTCTTTTTGATGCAGACAAGCATCTCCTATATGGAAGAACAGTCCAGGATGTTGATTTTTCAAAAGATTTTTATATGAAAGATGATATCTTTACGCTTGTTGCCCAAAGAACAGCCGGGCACTTACATGTAAAGTATATAGTTGTACAAAGTAACGAGTGTATTAAAAACATCGAAATCATAAAAAACAAAATTGCCTATGCCGTCATCATCACAGCTTTTTTAATCATTATTATCGCTGTCTTTTTATCTTATATCTTCCTAAAACCGCTCAAAGACAAAATGCAGGAGATAGAAGATTTTGTAAAAGACACAACACATGAGCTAAACACGCCAATCACAGCTATTATGATGAGCACTTCAAGATTAAAAGCTAAAAAAGATTATGATGAAAAAACAGTCAAAAATATCTCCATCAGCACAAAACAGCTCTACGATATATACGCATCTTTAAGTTTTTTAAGTTTTGACAACAGCAGCGAAGAAGCTGTTGTCCTTATGTTTGATGAGATTGTTAAAGAAGATATTGCTTATTTTAGTGAACTTTTAGAAAAAAAGAATATACAGCTGCGAACACAATTGGCACCATGTCCTGTAAAAATAGCACCGACAAAAGCGAAAATGCTTATAAATAACCTGCTTGGCAATGCCATTAAATATTCAAATCCAAGTACAAACATAAAAATTACAACCACAAAAAATTCTCTCATCATCCAAGATGAGGGCATAGGCATCAAAAAAGAAAAACTGAATAAAATTTTCAAACGTTTTGTACGGGCAAACTCCTATGCCGGTGGATTCGGTGTAGGGCTTAATATTGTAGAGGGTATTGTAAACGAGTACGGTTTTTACATTGATATAAAATCAAAAGAAAATATCGGTACTACGATTACTATTATATTTGCTTAAGTAGTAAGAAGCAGATTCCCAGTCAAGCTGGGAATGCGAAGTATCATTAGATTGGTAAAACTCTGATTTTCTTAGAAAGTTTCTCTTTAAGTGTTGACTCAATTGCATAAAGAGTACCTGTCGCAGATGAAGCACAGCCGTCACATGCACCAAGGTAACGAATGTAAATGTCAATATAGTCATCATTTTTCTTAATATCAATGATTTCCATATTTCCGCCGTCCATAATAAGAAATTGTCTTACATTTTCATCAATAATTGCATCAACTGCTTTAATTTGCTGAACAAGTGTCATCTCTTCAAAATTACCGCCACCAGCAAGTTGTGCATCAGCTGCAGCTTTCATTTTTTCTTCATCCATTTCACGACGAGTATCAGCTAAAATATCAACAAGATAGTATTCTCTGTCTTCATGTCCACCCGGTTTTATACATGATTTACAAAAACCACCGGCTTTCGTATAATCTGTAATCTCTTCAACAGTTTTCAAATCATTAAGTTTGATAACCTCTTGAATCGTTCCTAAAGAGACACGAGCACATTCACAAACAATAATTTCATCTTCAAAACTCTCTTCAGTTACACCAAGATACAGTGAAGCAGCTTTTTTAATAACATCATATGCCATAACAGAACAGTGCATTTTTTGCGGTGGAACTGCCGGAGTATCAGGATCATCACGAAGAGCTTTTTCAACATCAATATTCGTAATTTTAACAGCTTCTTGCACTGTTTTACCAATACAAAGTTCAGTCATTACATCAGATGATGCGATAGCTGTACCACAACCGAAAGACTTAAATTTAGAATTTACAATTTTATCAGTTTTAGGATCAATTTCCCAGTAAAGTCTTACTGCATCTCCACAAGATTCAGCTCCGAAATCTGCAACGATTAGTTTATTACCGTGTGCCTCAGCTTCTTCAGGTGTAATCTCTCCCTGGTGCTGAGGATTGTTCATTAATGTTGTTACTTTATTTGAATACGCGTCCCAAAGAGACTCGCCTAACATATCTGCTTTTGCCATATTTTCTTTCCTTTTTTTTATTTCTGTTTTAATGTGCCATATGGTGCGGTATGTGGCATTCGCCGGCTTCACCGCCCGGTGTCGGTGCTACTTTTGCAAATGAACTTGAAATTGCACGCAGACGTGCAACCGCTTTTTTGAAATGGTCTATTGTATAGTCTATCTCTTCATCTGTCGTAAAACGTGAAAGAGATAAACGAATACCTGTATGCGCAAGTTCATTATCGGCGCCGATTGCAAGCATAACACTGTTTGCTTCTAAATCTTCAGAAGCACATGCAGAGCCTGTTGAAGCTCCGATTTGACCGTTATTTAAGTCCCAAAGCATACCTTCACCCTCAACCCCGCGGATTGAAATAAGAATAGTATTTGGCGTACGTTTCTCACGGTCACCAACTACAAAAGTATCACTTAGCTCCAAAAGAGCATCTTCGAGTCTGTCGCGTTTTTCACGGATTTTAGCCATTGTCTCTTCTATATTGGTTGTCGCAAGTTCTATCGCTTTTCCCATACCGACTATGTAAGGAACATTGAGTGTTCCGGAACGTCTGTGTCCCATCTGCTCTCCACCGTGAAGTAAAGGAGAAAGGGCTTGAGAATCTTTAATATATAAAGCACCAACACCTTTTGGTCCATGAAATTTATGCGCAGACATTGAAACAAAATCAACATGTACATCTTGTAAATCTACCGGAATTTTTCCAATCGCCTGAACACCGTCTGAATGAAAAAGAACACCTTTTTCTTTACAAATTTCGCCTATCTCTTTAATAGGAAAAATCATACCTGTTTCATTTGAAGCCCACATAACACT
>CAZDEM010000023.1:6478-14324 GCA_964504315.1 uncultured Sulfurimonas sp. | reverse complement strand
ATGGCCTGTTAGCTCAGTCGGTAGAGCAAGTGACTGAAAATCACTGTGTCCTTGGTTCGATTCCGAGACAGGCCACCACCTTTTTATATCATTTTCCTAAACTTTATTTACAATTAAACACAATAATTTGATATAATAACCTATTACTTTGTTATAGAAGTAAAAAATGGGGCTGACCTGGTTTCGACGGGATCTGGTGGCTCTCAACTGCATGTCGGACTGAGCATTCCGTTAGACGGCTCACAATTGCTTAAACGCAAACAATACAAATTATCGCCCAGCTTTAGCAGTAGCTTAAGTTTTAACCCCTCGCAAGAGGCGGGCTGCTTCACCTGTGGATTCTAAATAAGCAGGACTCGAAGTATAACCCTTCATTTAGATATATCTTGAGTACGCCTTAGCTCAAGACGAATCAATGAGGCTGGTCTTGCGTAGCTTTGCAGGTTGTGTGAAGTAAGATGAGATTAAACAACCTTTCTAAGCATGTAGACGTTGGGAGTAGCCAGGTTTCGGACTGCGGTTCGATTCCGCACAGCTCCACCAAACTTTAACTACTCGTCAATCCCTCTTTGAGCATCTTGAAAATAATATCCCGGAAATTCTATTTTTTGTAAAGATTTTATGCCTTCTTCATTTTCTACCATTTTATATAACTCGCCGTAAACAATTTGCGGTTCAAAAAGAAGATTTTCTACAGTTGATTTATTTCCTTGAACAGACAATGTTTCAGGCAAGAAGGTATCACAAACTGTATCATAGTAGCTCTCACGCAATAAATCGTATTCATCCATATCAGTGCTGCAATCAAAATAAGAGAGATTCATTGTTTCATCACTGTTTTGCATTTCAAGACTTAAAGTAATGTTTGCTTTTCCCTGTTCTTTTCTTAGGTATATAATATCACCGACGCTTGCACGTGCCAAAAGACTTTTAATAGGTTCAACGCTTTGATTAATTAACTTAAAAGAGTCAATCGAAACTTTTTTCTCATCACTCTCTTCATCTGCTATAGCTAAATATTCAATATTTTCACCATTCATTACTTTAAAAGTGCAAACATCGGTCATGACGTCAAGCTCACCGCTTTGGGCATAAGCATCTACCTCTTCCATGATACTTTTAATTTCTGATTCTTCATTAATGTCTTCACTGTCTACATTATATTCTTCTAATGTGCCGACATTACTCAAATTTACTATAGAAATATTACCTTCAATTATAATTTTTCGTTCCATCTGCTACTCCTGTGTGTTTTTTATGATTATACAGTTTTTGCAGTAAAAACAATAGAACTTTAGTAGCAAATAGACTTTGGATTATTATTACGCCAATTCTAATATCAAGTGCAATTTTCACCTAAATTAACTAGCTAGTTTCTTACTCATTTCAATAAAAAATACTTCATATGGAGTTTTATAATTGAGTACTTTTCTAGGTCTATGGTTAAGTCTATTCTGAATCATAATACTCTCTTCCTTAGAAATACCTATAAACACACTTTTCCATCAATCAGTGTCACATCTGTCGATTCACATTTATAACAACACAATCACTTTAGCCTTCTTTTCATAAAACTCGCAAGTCTCCAACATCTGTACTACTTCAACTTCGTGAGTTATGTTTTTATACCATTTAGTCCCTAGCAGTTCTCTGAAGGATATCTTATAAACAAATCCTGCCTCATCCTCAATAGAGGTACTGTACCGTCATCAAAAAAAGTAGATTTTCAATGCCAATTACAATGTTTTTTCCCATCTGAATATACGTTTCTAAAAAGTTTTGATTTTATATCTGCTCAACTCTTTTCCGTTTAGATCTATAACATGAACTGCACATGCCAAACACGGATCAAAAGAGTGAAGAACCTTTAAGACTTCAAGTGGTTTGGATGTATCTATAATTTTTAAACCAATTAAAGCTTCTTCATATGCACCTCTTAAGCCATCAAAATTTTTAGGTGTTGCATTCCATGTAGTCGGAGCTATAACAGAAAAATTTTCTATTTTTCTCTCTTTTATATTGATAAAATGGGAGAGTACCCCACGAGGCACTTCAAAAAATGCTCTTCCTTTAGCATCTTTGCTTAAAGTGTCAAAATCAAATTTAGCCCAAGTTTCTGTATCATAGTACTTTATGTTTTGAATTAAATGAGAAACAAGTTTAAAAATGTACTCGCAGATATAGCTGGTTTCTATCGCTCTTGCTGCGTTTCTGCCAACTGCAGTAGAAAGATCCATAAGTTCTAAATTTGTATCTTTCAAAAATTCATCTACAAAAGGTTTTATAGACTCATTATTTTTTAGATAGCTAATTAAAACCCTTGCAAGTGGACCTGTCTCCATTGGCTTACCATTGTAACGAGGTGCTTTTATCCATGAGTATTTATCATGAATATCTTCGGTTTTAAGAGTGCCGTCTGCATTTAAGTCAGTATAATCTACTTCATTGTTTCCTTTATACCAGGCACGATCTATCTCTTCGCTTATTTTACTCTCATCAAAGTCCTCTATATTTTCAAACTCATGATCATAGATAACACCATCACTAAAAAGCTTTTTAACCTTATCAAATTCATAACCGCCTACTGATAAAAAATTACCGTTTGCACGGCCAATTCCACTTTTAATCTCATCACGATAAGCAATGCTTAGTAGTTTTGCATCCGGGATATAGGCACTTTCTATAAACTCTTTTGCCTCTTTTATAATAAATAAATAATCATTCAATCTTTGAGGGTTAAGCATATCGGCCACACTTGTAACGCCGCCAACAACTATACTTTGTGGATGTGGTGTTTTACCGCCAAAAATTGCTACAGCCTTACTTACATTTGTTTGAAACTTCAGGGCTTCTAAGTAATGGGATATAATCAACAAATTTTGTTCAGAAGTAAGCTTATAATCACTGTGTCCCCAGTAAGCATTAGCAAATGGTCCCAGTTTCCCGGCTTTTACAAAATTGTTTAATTTTAAAACTACTGCCTCATAATGAGCAGCCGAATTTCTATATGGATTATCTCCATAGTTGTAAGCCTCTTGAGAAGTTAACCTGGGATCTGCTTTTAAAGCTGAGGTAACATCCACATAATCTAAAACATGAAGATGATAAAAGTGGACAACATGGTCTTGAATAAAAAGAGCCATTGCCATCAAATCTCTTATAATTTTGGCATTTGTTGGCAGTTCCAAAGCATAAGCATCTTCCACACTGCTTACAGCTGCACGGAAATGAGAATTGGTACAAACTCCGCAAATTCGGCCCGCTAAAAGCCCGGCATCCCTTGGGTCTCTATCTTTTAATATTGTCTCAATGCCTCTAAACAGCTGTCCGCTAATGTAAGCTTCCTGAACTACTCCATCATCATCAACCTCCACTTCTGCTCTTAAATGCCCCTCTATTCTTGTAACCGGATCTATTACGATTTTTTTTGTTTTACTGCCCATTAGTTCTTATCCTCAAGATATTTTCTTTCATTTGCAAACTTATCAAAAAAGCCGGCTTCTACACATCCAATACATCCATGCCCTGCTTGGACCGGCCAGCTGGTTCCGCCATTAAACTTCATTGTCGGACAGTTTACATTTGCATATGGACCTTTGCAACCCATCTCAAAAAGACAATAGCCTTTTTTGGCACCTTCATCCCCCCACTCTTTTACAAACTCACCGAGCTCATAATGACCACGTCTCTCACAATTGTCATGAACCCTGCCCTCATACGCCCACAAAGGTCTGTTAAACTTGTCTAATGAAGGCAGTTCCTCAAACATTAAATAAGAAAGCAGCGTACCCACAATATTTGTTGGATTGGCAGGACAGCCCGGTATATTAATAACATCATTCCTATTGAGTGCCTGAGAGACTCCAACAGCGCCGGTCGGATTTGGGGCAGCAGCCACAACTCCGCCATCAAAGGCGCAACTGCCAACCGCTAAAACAAGGGCAGCATTCTCAGCGCACTTTTTAAGTAACGCTATACCTGTCTCGCCTTTTGGTCCAATTCTTAAATATTTTCCATCCATAGCCATAGGAACTGCACCCTCGACTATCAGAACATATTCATCTTTTTGATTTGCAATGATATCTTCTAAAACAGTCTCACTCTTATCTCCACTGGCACTCATCAGTAGTTCATGATAATCAAGTGATATATAATCAAATATCAAATCCTCTATAGCTGGATTTGTCGACTTTATAAAAGCCTCGGAATTTCCACTGCAATCAGCCAGTTCGAGCCATATTATAGGTACTTTATTGAGATTTTTAATACCCTTTTCAATGACCTCTTCAAAGCTTGGATGAAGTTGCATATTGGCTGTCACCATAGATATCCAGCTGTTTACCTCTGATTTTGCTATATTTAAAGAGTCTATCGCAGATTCCAAATTGTCCGGGCTTAGCTCATTTCTCGGGTTGAGTCTGTTAAACTTCTCAATACGTTTTTTGATTTTAGCTATCTCTTTTTCTCTTTGTATCTCTTCTATACTTTTCCTTGGCATATTTGGATCTATGAGGGATTGAGACTCTTTTATTATCTCTTGAACCATCATCTTGCATCGACCACATACACGGCCCGCTTGTGAGTATGCTCCAAGTTCTGAAAATGATCTTATGCCATTTTGCGTGACCATATCAACCAAGTCTTGATGATAAACATGCTCACAACTACATATGAGCCTGCCTCTTTCTCCAATCATTCTGTTTTGATAAAGATAATTTATATCTATCGCTTGATCTTTTTCTATTAAAGTTTCAAGATAACCAACGTCTACATTGGAATTAATTCCTATAAATCTTCTTAATTTATCATCACTTACAAAATATTCATCTACTCTCTTATCTTTTTTTGAAGTTATAAGTACCTTTTCAAAGTCACAAGAAAACTTTCTTAAACTCACATCAATTAGGTCAAATTCACCAACCTTTAACATATCAATACTAACTTCAAGTTCAAACTCTTTTGGTTTACTTGAAACTATATGTGATATTGCCGAATCTGCTTCAGATGTACACTCTTTAACGTGTCCCGCTATAAAGTTAAGTTCTTTTATTTCGGCACATTCACCAACTGCATATATATTCTCATCACTTGTTTGCATGTAAAGGTTTGTTAAAATTCCACGATTACAATCAATATTCCCTTTAAATACTTCGATATTTGGCCTTACCCCAATCCCAAAAATAATAAAAGGATTTTCAATCTCTAGCTTTTTACTCTTTAAAAATCTAATCTCTCCATTTTTAACGATTTTATCTACTATCTCATCTTCATAAGAAATCTTTATCTTGCCGCTCTTTGTATAACACTCTTGAATTATTTTTATAGACTCCATTGATAAATATTTATTATAAAGATAGTTGCCTCGAACCAAGACCGTAATACTTTTAGCATCATCCATCTTATCTAACGTCTCTAAAATTTCTAAACTCAACGGTCCGCTTCCTACTATGACAACTTCTCTGTTTTTTATACCGTCTCTAATAGTTTGACAGTCATCGGCACTTCTAAATGTAGTTGCATTTGAAATATTAGTAATATCAAATACTGAGAGAGGGACTGAACCGGTTGCAATGATGAGCTTATCATAACTAAACATAGCATTATCGGAGAAAACTCTTTTTAATTTTTTATCAATAGAATGTATATTTTGATTTAATTCAAGATTTACTGTTGGATCAATATAAAGAGATATCTCATCTATGGATCGCGTAGTATCTAACAGGCGGCACAAGTGTATTCTGTCATATGGAGCATAAGCCTCTTTACTGAGAATGGTAACATCCAGAGAAGTATTCGCTTTTTTTAAATTATTTGCCAGATATGCTGCAGCTATTCCACCGCCAATTATTACAATTCTCATGAAAATACAACCTCCTCTTTTTTCTGTTATTCCATTAAAACAATATCTCTTACAAAAAAGAAATATTACATTCTTTGTGCAAAATACTCCACCATCTTATTTACAGTTTTTACTTTATCATAATCAGACTCGGGAACTTCTACTCCCAAATCTTCATTTAAGGCGGTAAGAATTTTTAAAAAATCAAATGAATCAATTTCCAACGACTCTTGAATATTTTCATTTTCTTCTATCTCATCCTCTTCTATATCTGGTGCAATATTTACTATCTCTTTTATTATGGTTTTTTTTATATCTTCTTTATTCATAACAATTCCTCCGGTTTTTGTAAAATTTTATCCAGCTTATCTAAGAATTGTGCTCCGGTACGGCCATCTGTTGCACGGTGGTCACCTGCAAGCGTAACTTGAACAACTTTACGCACACTTAACATATCATTCTCTGCCCAAGGTTTATCTATTATACGACCAATACCCACTATTGCAACTTGAGGAGGGTAAATAACACCGAGTACACTCTCTACACCTAAATCTCCAAGATTGGTTATAGTAATAGTCTGCTGCGTCATCTCACTGCCTTTTAATTTGCCTGAGCGTGTACGGGTAATTAAATCATCTAAAGATTTCATGATTTCATTTAAATTCATCTGCTGTGTATTTAAAATTGCAGGCGTTATCAAACCGCTTTTACGAAGGGCTATGGCAATGCCTGGATTTATTTCATCTGATATTTTTGGAGCATTATCCTGCCAAAAACCATTAAGCGCCGGAACTTTTTTTAGTGCCGACACTACCGCTCTTATCATTAATGCAGCCGGTAAAATCCGCTCATTTATACTGCGTTTGGCATTTAACTCTTCCAACCATTTTAATGCCGGCGTCATGTTTATGGAAGTTGAGAGATAGTAATGCGGTATCTCTGCATTTGAACGGCTCATTGCCTTGGCAATAGCCTGACGCATGCCGTCTGATGAAAAACTTGTATTTTGAGTTTTTTTTGCGGCCTTTTCAACATCATTTAGTTGAATTTTGCCTTTTACTTCAGAAGAAAGTTTTTCTAAATCAACACCCAATTCTTTCGCTCTTTTTCTTGCTGCCGGTGAGATTTTTATGCGTTCTTCTTTTTTTGATGTTTCTTTCACCTTGGAAACTTTTTGCTCTGTTTTCTCTGATACGCTCTCGTTATCCGAACGAATCAAAGCAATCGGGTCTCCAACCTTACACTCGGTTTCGGGTTCAACCAAAAGTTTTTCAACCACTCCGTCTTCAAAAACTTCTATCTCTATAACTCCCTTGCTTGTTTCAACTTCGGCAAGAATATCGCCTTTTTTGACTCTGTCTCCTTCTTTAACTTTCCACTCCATCAAAACGGCAGATTCCATATCTGCCCCAAGACTCGGCATTACAAAGGTATTCATGATTCCATCACCTCATGTGCCGTCTGCACAATTTTATCTACCTGAGGCATAGCAGCCTGTTCTAAGTGAGCAGCATACGGAAATGGAATTTCTCTGCTGCAGACTCTCGCCATCGGAGCATCAAGTTCATAAAAGGCCTCTTCATTTATACGCGCCATTATTTCTGCAGAAATACTTCCCGATTTCCAATCTTCATCTACTATTATTGCTCTATGCGTTTTTTTAATTGAAGCCATGATAGTTTCATTATCTAAAGGACGAAGAGAACGCAGATCAATAACTTCAGCATCTATCCCGTCTTTTGCCAGTATATCAGCCGCTTCGAGTGCTTTGAACACATTGACGCCGTACGCAAGAAGTGTTATATCTTTCCCTTTTCTATGCACAAAGGCCTTTCCTATTTCAAGTACAGGCACTTTCGCGTCAAAATCACCTTTTTTGTTATAAAGATTTGTATTTTCAAAGATTAAAACAGGATTTGGATCATCCAGTGCCAATCCAACCATTGCATATGCATCCTGCACGGTTGCAGGGGTTAGAACTTTTAAGCCCGGTATATGAGCATACCA
>CAZDEM010000023.1:0-6378 GCA_964504315.1 uncultured Sulfurimonas sp. | reverse complement strand
CCCATTAAAAAAACTCTGTCATCTTCTTTTAATGCTTTACGTATTCCTCTTTTAACTGCTTCTCTATATGTTATATTTTCACTCATGACTCAGCCCTTTTTGCATAAACAAATTTTTCAATATCTTCTACAGGCTCAAGTGTACCGGCTTCAGCAAACGTAACAGCATCTTCAACTATTGTGCTTACCTCTTTTTCAATCTCTTGAGTATTTATTGCTATATTCATCTCTTTTAATCTGCTCTCAAAAGTAGTTATAGGATCTTTTTTCTTCCACTCTTGTACTTCAGATTTATCCCGGTAAAGTTCTGCATCAAACATAGAATGAGCACGAAAACGATAGGTAACGGCTTCTATAAATTGTGGTCCGTTACCGGCTTTTATACTCTTGACGGCTTTTTGTGCCATTTTTGAAACTTCAGTCACATCCATTCCATCGACCTGATGTGAACTTATTTTATAGGCAGCCGCTTTTTTAGAAATATTTGTCTCGGATTCAGCATACTTCAATGCCGTTCCCATTCCGTATTGATTATTTTCACATACAAATAAAACAGGAAGATTCCACAGTGCTGCAAGGTTTAATGACTCATGAAATTCACCCTCAGCTACGGCACCGTCACCAAAAAGGCATAAGGTAACACGATTACGTTTCGCCATTTTATCTGCAAGCGCCATACCAACGGCAAAAGGAAGCCCTGCCGCAACGATTGCATTTCCGCCATAAAAGCGTTTCTGTGCGCTATACAAATGCATTGAACCACCACGACCATGAGACACGCCTTCAGCTTTGCCGTACAGCTCCGCCATAATACTATTTGCCGGTATGCCTCTTGCCAACGCCTGACCATGTTCTCTGTAGGTTGCCACTATTGTATCTTCATCACTCAAGGCATCTATAACACCTACCCCAACGGCCTCTTCTCCTATGTAAAGATGTAAAAAACCACGAATCTTCTGATGAGAGTATTCTTCTGCACATTTTTCTTCAAATCGTCTAATTAAAAGCATTTGAAAATAAAATTCTTTTGCCTTGTTTTTATCTAATTTCATAATAATTCCTTACTCTTCCAAAGTAGAAGTATCACCTTCTGGCAATCCCATTTCTCTTGCTTTTAACAGCCTTCTCATAATTTTTCCGCTACGGGTTTTAGGAAGTTTTTCTTGAAACTCTATCTCTTTTGGAGCTACTGCTGCACCTAGTTTTTTACGCCCGAACCCAATAAGTTCCCGTTTTAATTCTTCTGTTGGCTCATACCCGGGTTTTAAAGAGACAAAAGCCTTAACAAGCTGCCCTATCAGCTCATCCGGTTTACCGATAACTCCGGCTTCTGCAACCGCAGGATGCTCCATAAGGGCACTTTCAACTTCAAAAGGACCTACCATATGTCCGGATGTTTTTATAATATCATCTGCACGACCGACAAACCAATAATACCCGTCTTCATCTTTATAAGCCAGGTCTCCTGAGATATACCATCCGCCGACAAAAGATTTTTTATATTTTTCTTCATTATGCAGATAGGCTCTAAACATAGACGGCCAGCCTGGTTTAAGAGCCAAGTCTCCCTCTTTTCTCGGTTCTGTCACCTCTGTCACGGTTCCATCTCCGTTTTGACGAACGATTGCTGCAGTTATTCCGGGAAGCGGTCGTCCCATCGAACCCGGTCTGACTGTTTGGGATATTAGATTTGCTATCATTATACCGCCTGTTTCAGTCTGCCACCAATTATCATGTATTGCCATTTTAAGTTTTTCAATACCCCATATAACAGCTTCAGGATTCAGCGGTTCACCAACACTTTGAATAAGGCGTAAATGAGAAAGGTCATACTCTTTTGTCGGTTCATTGTCAATTCTCATCAAACGCCGAATTGCTGTCGGTGCTGTATAGAAAACACTAACCTTTTCATTTTGCAGGTTCTCATACCATCTGTTTGCATTAAATTCAGATTCATCAATGATGTTCGTCACGCCATGCACCCAGGGAGTAATAATCCCGTATGAAGTTCCCGTAACCCACCCAGGATCAGCGGTACACCAGTAGTTGTCCTGCTCATGAAAATCAAGAACATATTTTCCGGTCATCCAGTGTGTATATATTGCTTTATGCACATGGACTACACCTTTTGGCATACCTGTCGTTCCGCTTGTAAAGTGCAGCAGTGACATATCTTCAGGATCAGTTGCCGGAATTTCAAATTCATCAGAAGCCTCTTGCATAAGTTTCGCAAGTGAAAGTATCATCTCATTTTCATCTTCCTTTGCATCTATTAAGAGTATATATTTCAACCCTTTAAGTTCATTGAGCATCGGACGGATTTTTTTATTAAAAAGTTTTTGGGTTGTTAGAAGAGCTGTTGCATCACCGCTTTTCATACGCTGTAGTATAGGACCGGGACCAAACTGTGAGAAAAGAGGGCACATCACGCTCAGATTTTTGAGTATACCTATGGCTCCGATGTAAAGCTCCGGTAATCTTGGGGAAAGTGTATATACCCTCTCTCCTTTTTTAATGCCTAATGCTTTTAATACATTGGCAAATTTAGCCGTCTCTTTTTTCATCTGCATATATGTATAACTTACTCTCTGCCCTTTCTCTCCAAGCCACAACAAAGCCACCTTGTCAGCTTTGTCCGAATTGGCATGCCGGTCAATTGCTTCATGCGCGATGTTTAATCCGCCTGAGGGCAAACCCTCAAATTCTTTTGCAACATCTTCCCATTTAAAAGAGTTATAAACGTCTTCATAATCTAAAAGATTCGGTTCAACTAAAAAATCACTCTTGTTTTTCTCTATCCAATTATTTTGCATATTAGACCCTTTAACATAATGACATTATCAATGTTATTGCAGATTATGTTAAAGAGTCCTTAAAGATTCTTTAGTTAGAATTTACACACCTACTCACTCAGAAGGAAAACTGCTTGCAGATATGGAATGTAATTGATACCGGTATAGGCTCAGCTGATTGGAATATGGCTGTGGACGAGGCTTTACTGTACACTTTTGCAGAAAATGACATACCTATATTCAGAGTATATGGCTGGAATACAAGTTTGAGTTTCGGAAGATTTTCAAAACCGGACAAAAATCTGGATATGTCCAAATTGTCGGTTCAAAAAACTTCTTATGTCCGCCGTCCCAGCGGGGGTGGAATACTGGTTCACGGCGGTGACATATCCTACTCAATTATAATACCGCGAAAAATGCTAAAAAGTTATGGCATAAAAGAGAGTTATAATTATTTATGCAAATTTCTTTTAAAATTTTATGAAAAACTAAAACTCAAAGCTGAATTTGCATCTGATTTGGATTTGGACATACAAAGTTCAGATATTTGCTTAGCGGGACATGAGGCATATGATATTATTATAGATGAAAAAAAAATGGGCGGTAATGCACAGCGTTATATAAAAAACACTCTGCTGCAACATGGCACCATTCCGGTGCATTTTGACAAAGAGTATTTTGAGCCGCTTTTCTTGCAAAATTCCGGTTTAAAAGATGCTGCATCTTTAAGGGAGTTGGACATCACTATGGAGTACAAAGATTTAACAAGTCTGCTTATTGAATCATTTTGTGAAACATTCGATGCCGAGCTTACACTGTCTCAATTAAATCCATTCCAACAGGAGTATGCCAAAAATCTTTTAAGAGACAAATATACACAGGAAGATTGGAATATCTATGGAAAATAAACTTTTGTAAACAAGGGAGAGAAGATGAAAGAGTATGATGTAGTTATCATAGGTGCAGGTCCCGGCGGATATGAAACAGCACTGAAAGTTGCAGGTGCCGGCAAAAAAACACTGCTTATAGACAGAGCCAAAGAAAATATTGGAGGTATTTGTCTGAATGTTGGGTGTATTCCGACTAAAAACTATCTTGAAAGTGCTGTTTTTTTATCAAGAGTTCCCTATTTTCAAGAGTGCGGAGTTTTATTACAGAGTAATGGATTTGACATACAAAAACTTCGAGAAAAAACTCTGGCACTTGTAAAAGAGATCCGTTCCGGTGTCGTCTGGATGCTTGATCAGGCAAAAGTTGAACTCTTATATGGAAATGCAACTTTTATAAATGCAAATACTATTGAAGTTTCAGGTGAAAAAGTTTCTTTTAACAAATGTGTCATCGCAACCGGTTCATATGCAAGAGAACTTCCAAATCTTTCCTTTGATTCGAAGCAAATTTTATCAAGTACAGATATATTCAAACTTCAAGCGCTGCCAAAATCCATCGCCATTGTCGGCGGTGGTCCCATAGCGTGTGAATTTGCCACTTTTTTCAATGCACTGGGAGTAGAGGTCACTATGGTTGTAAGAGGAACACAACTTCTTCGCAAAGAGGATGAGGATATATCCAAAGCACTGCTTAGAGCTTTTAAAAAACGCAATATTAATGTTTTGCTCTCTACAACCGTATTAAACAGTGAAGTGAGTGGTAAAAGTGTAAAACTTTTACTGGGTTCACAAGAAAACATAGAATCTGAAATCGTCCTCAATGCATCAGGCCGCATCCCAAATACTAACAAACTCAATCTTGAAAATGCCGATATCAACTTAGATGAGAAAGGTTTTATAACGGTTTCCACATCATTTGAAACTTCACAGGAAAACATTTATGCGATAGGTGACTGCATAAACACGCCGGCTCTTGCACATATAGCTTATGCAGAAGCCAGAATTACAGCGTATAATATTCTTAACAACACGAAAAAAACAAATTCGCATATTACACCGATGGCTGTTTTTAGCAATCCCCTCATTGCAAGTTGCGGTCTTAATCAAACAAAAGCAAAAGAGAAAGAATTAGACATTAATGTCAAAAAAGTATACTTTAAAGTAAATGCAAAAGCAAAAATTCATGGAGATGATGCCGGATTTATTAAAATAATCACAAATGCCAAAAATGGAGTTATATTAGGTGCTTCCATCATCGGTGTTGAAGCAACGGAAATTATTCATGAAATAGTTGTCGCTGTTGAGGAGCAACTTACAATGAAAGAAGTTGAAGAAATTATTCATATACACCCAAGTGTATCAGAAATAATACGGTATTAATTAGTTGAATTAAAAAATGAT
This sequence comes from uncultured Sulfurimonas sp., assembly GCA_964504315.1. GTDB lineage: Bacteria > Campylobacterota > Campylobacteria > Campylobacterales > Sulfurimonadaceae > Sulfurimonas. The sequence continues at coordinate 1,296 of CAZDEM010000023.1, read as the reverse complement.
GGTGCTCGATACTGGACTTGAACCAGTGACTTTCACCTTGTCGAGGTGACACTCTACCACTGAGTTAATCGAGCGTAGTGAATGAAGAGTAAAATTCTATCAAAAAATCCTTAAACTAATTTTCTTTTTTAAATATTCCAAAAAACTGAATATTTTACTTTTAATTTAGGTTTAGAAGTAGTATAATTCCAATTACTATATATACCACAAGGTAAACTATGAACTTAACAAAAGAATTAGAAGATTTAGGACTTAAAAACGTAGGTGAGGTTTATCATAATCTCGACTATGATGAGTTAATTAAACATGAACTCCAAAACGGTGAAGTCAGAGAGACAAAAACAGGTGCAACTGCTGTTGACACCGGTATATTTACAGGACGTTCACCAAAAGACAAATACTTTGTTGACCGTGCCCCTTCAAACCAATACATAGCATGGGGTGACGTAAATCAAAAAATCAGTGAAGACATTTTCAATGAACTTTTAGACCTTTCACGTGAGCAACTTTCAGGTAAAAACTTGTATGTAACCGATGTTTACAGTGGTGCAAGTCCCGCTTCAAAAAAATCTATTCGTTTTGTGACAGAGATTGCTTGGCAGTCTCACTTTGTTAAAAATATGTTCATCCGCCCTACTCCCTCAGAATTAGAAGTATTTAAATCAGACTTTACTGTTTTAAATGCTTGTAAAGCTGTAAATGACAAATGGAAAGAGCATGGCATGAACTCTGAAGTTTTTGTTCTTTTTGATGTTGAGAACAATACGGCTATAATTGGTGGTACATGGTATGGCGGCGAATTGAAAAAAGGTATTTTTTCAATGATGAACTACTGGCTGCCACTTGATAAGAAACTTTCAATGCACTGTTCTGCAAATGTTGGAGAACGTAATGATACTGCTCTTTTCTTCGGTCTTAGCGGAACAGGAAAAACTACACTTTCAACTGACCCAAAACGTGCTTTAATCGGTGATGATGAACATGGCTGGGATGATTACGGTGTTTTTAACTTTGAAGGCGGATGTTATGCCAAAGTCATCAACCTTGATGCAAAAAGTGAACCGGAGATCTACGGTGCTATCAGAAAAGATGCACTTTTAGAAAATGTTGTCATGTATGACGAGGGTGAAGTTGACTATGAAGATGATTCAAAAACTGAGAACACTCGTGTCTCTTATCCGATTGAACATATAGCAAACCACAAACCGGACTTAATGGCCGGACATCCTGAAAATATTATTTTCTTATCTGCTGATGCTTTTGGTGTATTGCCACCGGTATCAAAACTTACTCGCG
>CAZDEM010000022.1:8674-14503 GCA_964504315.1 uncultured Sulfurimonas sp. | reverse complement strand
TTCTTATATTGATTATTAATGTAAATATGGTGATTTATGTATACAACAACTTCAGCTCCATAGAGGAAGTCTCCCATATATTTAACATTATTTACGGTTTTTATTTTACGCTTATTATTTACATCATTGTAAATACTGCAGCGGTTATTAAATTGAACACTTTTGAGAAAGAAAAATCAAAGATTAAAAGTGAACTGATTAATGTCGGGCTAAAAATTATCAATTTTTTTATTGTAATTATCGGTTTGTTAATTGTTCTTTATTTTGCGGGAGTAGATTTGACGGCGGTACTTTCTGGTCTTGGTATCGGTGGTTTCGCAGTTGCATTTGCAGCAAAAGACACTATTTCAAACTTTTTTGGAACACTCTCCGTCCTTTTTAGCGATGTCTTTTCTCAAGGTGACTGGATAGAAGTCGACGGTAAAGAAGGTGTTGTTGTCGAGATTGGTCTGCGCGTGACAACACTGAGAACTTTTGATAATGCACTTATTGCTATTCCTAATGGTATTTTTGCATCTAAAGATATAAAAAATTGGAACAAAAGAAAACTCGGCCGCAGAATAAAAATGACCTTGGGTGTAAAATATGACTCAAAACAAGAAGATATTAAAAATGCAATAAAAGATATTAAAGGGATGTTACAGAATCATCCTCAAATAGCAACAAAAGAGACAAAGTATGAGTATAAAATAGAGTATGGGCATATGGCAAAACTTGTTTCAAAAGATGATCTTGAAGGGGTTAAAAAGACACTGCTTGTCTATCTTGACGAGTTTGGAGATTCCAGCATAAATATTTTGGTTTACTGTTTTTCTAAGTCAGTAGATTGGGAAGATTGGCTTAAAACTAAACAAGATGTTATGGAAAAAATAATGATAATTTTTGAAAACAATTCTTTGGAATTTGCATTCCCGTCATTGTCTATTTATAACGAAACAGAATCAAAAAAGGAAAAAATATAATGCTTGACGGTAAAAAAAGAGCAGATATAAAGCATGGTGCTTCTGTTGCTATTGTTTTAAAGCAAGATCAGAGTACCGGATATTTAACAGACGGTATTGTAAGAGATATTCTTACAAAGTCTGCGACACATCCTCATGGTATAAAAGTTCGTTTGATGAGTGGTGAAGTAGGGCGAGTAAAAGAAATTTATTAAAAAAATCTTATATCATTTTAGAAAGATAGAGCCATCCCTGCCAAAGTGCAGCTGAAGATATTCCGGCTGCAAAACCTGCAACAATATCATCACCCATAACTCCGACACCGCCTTTTGCTTCGCGGTCTATCCTGCCGATAATTGAAGGTTTTGTAATATCGAAATATCTAAAAAGGACGAAAGAGAGCAGCGACTGAATTAAAAATCCGTTTTGCAGATTCATTATCTCACCAACTGCAACACCTGCAGCAGGCGCAACACTGAGCGCGAACCACATGCCGGCAAGTTCATCTATGACTATTTTTTGGTCATCATGGTTCCCTGACTCTTCTTCATATTTGTTTATCACCTTAATAGCAATAATAGAAATAAGCAGTGCAGCCAAAAAAAGAGTTGTTGCATCAAAATATATAAGTATCGCCATACCAAGCGGCAGGGAGACTAACGTTCCCATTGTTCCTGGAGCTTTAGGGGAGAGTCCGCTATATCCTAATGTTAGAAAAAACCAGTTCATACTATTCCTTACGTCAATGATGTTGTTTGATAAAGCTTCATAAGCTCTAGGTAAAAATCTTTTTCATTATGTTCTTCTAGCAAGCCTTTAACAGGAAAAGTGTCATAATAAAGCTTCTCTAGATTTTTAAATCTGTTTGGAAAAAGTTTTGAGAGCAAAAATGATGAAATTTCTTTTCTGATTAAAACGGCAGGCGGTAAGAGTCCGGCCTCTAAAAGTTCTAAAATTGAATCGGCATGATAAGAGATTTGATGATGCTGCCCATGCGGACAGGTATTTTTACTTACAAGCGTTTTACACTCGTCACAGTATACATATTCACTTGCAACAGTTATTTCAATATCTATGCCGGTTACTCTGTCTATAATCGACTTATTTGAGTTACAATCATAAAACATACCTAGACCTGCATGATTACGACCGATAGTGAGCCTGTCGCAGCCGTAATTTTTTGCAACAATAGCATCGATGATGATTTCATTGTATCCGGCAAAAATATAGCTGTTCTCAAGCGGAACAATAATCACACGGTTTTTTGGCAGAAAATTATTTATAAAGTATTCGAGTGCTTCTTTTCTTATTTCATATTTTAAGTTTGCACTGTCATAAGGTTTGAGTAAAAAGATAACAAGCAAATCAGTATTTTCAAGAGCTTGACGAATGAGCCTTTCATGCGCCCGATGCAGAGGATTGGCACCCATGACTAAAGAACTGGTGTGTTTTGCACCGATAAGCTCTTTTGCCTGTTGAATTTTGATTTTGTTTTTGTCTTTTGTTTTATGAAGTATGGTGTATGAACCGCTAATGGCCCAGTTACCGATTCTTTTGATGGTTGCCATCACCCCAGGGTGTGTTAAATCATCGGTACCGTAAATGTGTTTGACACGTTCTTTGGGATTAATTTTAAAAGTATCTTCGACTGTGAGTGTCGCAAATTCTTCTCCGTTGCAGATGATGCTGATCTCTTCATTTGGCTCCAATGCTTGGATGGTCTCTTCGTTCTTCTTTCCAGAAGGTGCCAATACGAAAGGAAAAGGAAAGGATTGTCCGTCTATGAGTCCTGTTTTTAAAACCTCTTGAAATTCTTTTTCATTCATGAGTTTTGTAACAGGAGCTAAAAGAGATTCAGAAACAAGTTCGAGTGCAGAGGCCGCTTCTTTATCTATAAAAAGTGTTTTATTTTTTCTTGATGATGTCATACTTTTTTCTCTTTTCCCATAAACTTTTACGGCTGATACCAAGTTTTTTTGAAAGTTCAGTATCCGGGTATTTATCTTGATAATTTAAAACAATAAATTTTACATAGTCTTCAATAGGCAGAATTTCACCCTTGTCAAAAACATTACTTTCACTTTTTATTTCTATGACAGGGTGGGCCACTTCTTCAATTTTATCACTACTGGCAATAATTGCTTTTTTACCTTCGATAAGATCACAGAAGCGTTTTTTATCACTTTTTTTGACTACTTGGTAGTCAATTATATATATGATTGAGTTCTGTGGGAGAGAGCCTATTTCATTTAGTGTTTTGGGATCGCTTAAAGAAAGAAAATGTATAGGCAGATTTTTCTTTTGAGCATATTCAAATGCAAATGCATCTGCATATTTTTGAAAATTTGATGAGACAAAAAGAGGCAGTTCTACATTGTCCAAATCTTGTTCATGCTTTGTATTTGAAAATGAATGTGCAAGATATTTTTCATAAGCTTCATTACGCTTTTTGAGTTTTTCATAATCTTGATAGTGGTCGATTTTTCGTACCAGTTCTTCAATCATAAATGGTTTAAGTATATAGTCTTTGGCTCCGGCGCTCAGGGGTTTGGAAACTGTGTCATTGCTTATATATGAAACCATTAAAATAACAATAGAGTTTTTAAATGTTTCAATAACAGGATTGAAATCCTGTCCATTAATATTTGTTGAGAGAAGGACAACATCATAATTATTGCTTCCTATCGCATCTCTTGTTGATGTACACATTTCACATGTATGACCTAGCTCGCCTAATTTTGTTGCGATACTCTGGGCTAAATAAACTTCATTTTCTATAATTAATATCTTCATGTTATCCTATCATCTTCCAGTTAAAATATTTTAAATTTGCATTTGCAACAACACCAACACCTTCTTCTCGACCTATAAAACCAAGTTTTTCTGTTGTTGTTGCTTTTACATTTATTCTGGCTTTGTCAATTTGTAATATCTCAGCAATCGTCTGTTTCATTTTATTTTTATAAGCACCAATTCTTGGCTTTTGTGCAGCTATTGTAATATCTACATTTATAATTTCAAAACCGTAATTATAAATTTTCGCTACGACTCTTTGGAGCAGTTCTTTTGAATCTATGCCTTTATAGGCTACATCATTATCAGGAAAAAGCATACCAATGTCACCCATCCCTGCAGCTCCTAAAAGTGCATCTATTAATGAATGAAGAGCTACATCGCCGTCACTGTGGGCTTTAAATCCGTACTCTGCATCTATTTTAACTCCGCCAAGATACATATCACCTTTATCATCAAAAGCATGAACATCAAAACCGTTTCCGCTTAAAATGTCACTTGATGGTCCACTCAAACACGGCAGTTTGTTTAAATCTTGAATAAAGGTTATTTTATAAGCATTCTCATCACCTTCTACAAACTCTCGGGTGGCACCATAGCTTACAATAGCACTACTTTCATCCGTAAATTCTGTAGATGTTTGCAGGGCATTTTTGAGTATTTTAGTGCGGGAGAGTTGAGGAGTTTGGATTCTTTTCACTTTTTGTCTGTCTATTGTAGTGTTTTCGTAAACAATAGTATCTGTTACATGTAAATAAGGAACAATACAATCAGCATTTCCCTTTTTAGCGAGTATTCTTTGTAACAATTCTTCAGATATGCAGGCTCTGGCTATATCACTTACTAGAACATATTCGCTCTCTACATGTAATAAAGCATTTTTCAGAGATGCCTGCCTGCTATCGCCGCCTTGAACAAAGTCATAGTCTGCATAATTTTTCATAAATACAATATCATCTTTTGAAGATACGATGATAATTTTTGAAAAAAGCCTGCTCTCTTGAAAATTATCTGCTACAAATTGCCATAAAGGCTTATGATTAATTCTCAACCACTGTTTTTTTACAGTTGTGCCAAAACGAGTGGAACTACCGGCTGATAATAATATAAGTGTTAAATCAGACAAACAGTCTCCTGTAATTTCAAAGTGTTACGAAATTATACACTTCTAATTCTTTTTTTATCTTAAATGGGTAATTTAGGTACTTTATTTTTCAAATATTGCATAAATAATATTGTCAAGTCTTACACTTTATATTAGATTAACTTTATTTGATTATATTTCCACTATATATATAATAATTGAGGAGAAACTTATGAGATCTTCATGGGTAAAAGAGCGGGAAGGTGACTCTGTAAGAACACAGATGCACTACGCAAAAAAGGGCATCATCACGCAAGAGATGGAATATGTCGCAAAAATAGAAGATTTATCTCCTGAACTGGTTCGTAGTGAGATAGCGCGCGGTAGATTGATTATACCGGCAAATGTAAATCACACAGCATTGGAACCGATGGCCATAGGAATTGCAAGTAAATGTAAAATCAATGCAAATATCGGGTCTTCGGCAATAGCTTCTGATGTTGCTGGCGAAGTTGAGAAGATGCAGGTCTCTCAACACTATAAAGCAGATACTGCAATGGACCTCTCAACAGGCGGTGATTTGGATGAGATAAGAAAGGCTGTTATCGCCTCTTCAAAAATTCCTATCGGAACGGTGCCTATTTATCAGATTTTACATGATGTCGGCAATAAAATTGAAGATTTAACTATAGAAGTAATGCTTGAAGTTTTAGAGCGTCAGGCACAGCAGGGTGTTTCTTATTTTACAATTCACGCAGGTTTTTTGCTAGAGACTATGCCTAAAGTTGCAAAACGTAAAATGGGTATTGTTTCTCGCGGCGGTTCACTTATGGCTGCTTGGATGATGCATTACCATAGAGAAAATCCTTTTTACAGTGCATTTGATGATATTTTAGAAATTTGTGCAAAGTATGACGTTTCTTTGTCCCTTGGGGATTCTCTTCGTCCTGGTTGTCTGGCAGATGCGTCTGATGAAGCACAACTTGGCGAGTTGAAAGTTCTTGGCGAATT
>CAZDEM010000022.1:0-8574 GCA_964504315.1 uncultured Sulfurimonas sp. | reverse complement strand
TGGCAGATGCGTCTGATGAAGCACAACTTGGCGAGTTGAAAGTTCTTGGCGAATTAACACTACGTGCTTGGGAAAAAGATGTGCAGGTTATGATTGAAGGGCCTGGACATGTGCCTTTAAATCAGATAGAGCGAAATATGAAGATTCAAAGAGAACTTTGTCATGAAGCTCCTTTTTATATTTTAGGACCGTTAGTTACCGACATTGCAGCTGGATATGATCATATCTCTTCTGCTATCGGTGCAGCTGTAGGCGGCTGGCACGGTGCGTCAATGTTGTGTTATGTAACGCCAAAAGAGCACTTAGGCTTACCTAATGCGGATGATGTACGTGAAGGTATCATCGCCTATAAAATTGCGGCACATGCTGCAGATATTGCCCGCGGACGTAAAGGTGCAAGAGATGTTGATGATGCAATGAGTGATGCCCGTTATACATTTGACTGGGAAAAACAGTTCGAGCTTGCACTTGACAGTGAGAGAGCTCGTGAATACCATGATGAAACACTGCCTCAAGATGTATTTAAAGAAGCAGAATTTTGTTCTATGTGTGGACCAAAATTTTGTTCTTACAAAATAACACAAGAGATTATGGACAATCCTGAAGGAATTGAGCGAATTATTCAGGACAATAAAGACAAAGAAGAAGCAGAAGCCAAAGCTGAAGCTTTAGTATAAGCTTAAAAATAAATTGATTTTAAACAAGACAATATTTGTCTTATTTAGATATACTATAGTTTCAAGATTAGAACTAGGCAAGGTTAAAACCTTACTTCCGAGAAGACGAAAAAGTTTAGAATTTATTCGGAACCCAGGTTTTAACCTGGGCTAAATGTTCATAATGTAGATTAAATTGATAAAAGGAAAAAATAATATGACTGAAGAAATCGTAAAATCAGCACTGTCTAAAGTTATGTATCCCGGTTTTACCAAGGATATCGTAACTTTTGGTTTTGTAAAAGATATAGTTGTTAATGGTAATGATACTAGTTTCACTGTTGAAATTACATCATCAGCACCAGAAGTTGCACAACAAATTAAAGATGAAGCAACAGAAGCTTTAAAATCAGCAGGAGCAGCAAATGTTACTGTAAATGTAAAAGCACCGCAAATGCCAAGAGAGAGTTCATCTCATGGTAAAAATATTGCTCCGCAAGTAAAAAACTTTTTAATGGTAAGTTCTGGTAAGGGTGGGGTTGGAAAATCTACAACATCTGTAAATATTGCTATAGCTTTAGCTGCACAAGGTAAAAAAGTAGGTCTTTTAGACGCTGATATTTATGGACCGAATGTTCCTCGTATGATGGGTGTTTCTGATGTGAAACCGGAAGTAAACGGAAACAAAGTACTTCCAATAAAAGCGTATGGCATTGAAATGATGTCTATGGGTTCTCTTATGGAAGAGGGTCAATCATTAATTTGGCGTGGTGCTATGATTATGAAAGCTATTGAGCAGTTCTTACGTGATATTTTATGGTCAGAATTAGATGTTTTGGTTATTGATATGCCACCGGGAACAGGTGATGCACAGTTAACACTTGCACAAAGTGTTCCTGTAACTGCAGGTCTTACTGTAACAACACCACAGGGTGTATCATTGGATGATTCTCGTCGTTCATTAGATATGTTTAAAAAATTAAATATTCCAATTGCCGGAATTATTGAAAATATGAGCGGTTTTATCGCTCCAGATACTGGTGTTGAGTATGATATATTTGGTAAAGGAACATCTACACCAATGGCAAAAGAATTTGATACTCAAATAATTGCTGAGATTCCAATTGAGCCAAGTATTCGTACAGGCGGAGATGAAGGTAAACCAATTACTTTTGTTGACCCATCTTCAGAGAGTGCAAAAAGATATATGCAAGCTGCTGAGTCTATCTGGAATACTATTGAAGAGATAAATGCAAATGGCGGCGTAGATAACCAAGCTGTTCAACCGACAACACCTCCAGGTGTAAGCGCATGTTCAACTGGTTCTGCATCAAAAGAGCAAAGTAGCGGCGGATGCGGCTGCAGTTAGAAAGTTCAATGAACTTTCTAAACTTTTTTAAATCTTCAGGTTTTGCCTGAAGATTTGAATCTATCTTAAATGTTCATCCTCTGACATTTGGGGCGTATATTCAACAATTTTATTTCTACCTGTAGTTTTTGCCACATATAATGCAGTATCTGCATACTTAATACATTTCCAAATACTGTCACCGTCTCTAGGGAATTTTGCTATACCAATACTCATGGTTTTTTGTATAGTTTTGCCGTTGCCCACATCAAATATCAGTTTTGCAAACTCAGAGTGTATTTTTGAAGCTATCTTTTGTGTTCCCTCATCTGTAGCATTGTGTAATAATACAACGAACTCTTCTCCACCATAACGAATAGCCAAATCAGACTCTCTGATACTGTTTCGAAGTACTTCACCTATTTTAGCAATGACTTTATCTCCTATATCATGGCCATAGGTGTCATTAACTTTTTTAAAGAAATCAACATCAAGCATCATTACACTGTATGTTGTATTCTCACGTTTTGCCTGACTTGCAAAGGTGTCTATAAACTCTTCTAAAAATCTTCTGTTATAGAGTCCTGTCATTGCATCTCTGAGTGAAGTGTCTCGCAGTTTAGACATTAGGATTTTACTCTCAATAACCGGTTTGGCAGCTTCAAGATAATTTTCTATACTTGTGACAAATGCATTGATTTTATTTAACTCATTTCTGTCTTTGGCAGTAATAGAAATAACTAGAGAATTTTCATCATTAATAGTAAAAGGGATACATATATATTCCAATCCTTCACAATTACACTCTCGGCATAAATTAACAAATTCGCTGGAAATTACTGTTGTATTTGTTCTGTGTGCTCTACAAAATGAAGCATCTGCATCTACTTCATCTTTACAAACACTCTTTGAGTGTGAAATATAAATCAGCCTTCTTGTTGCTTTAAGTGTATCTACTTCATAAAATGCAAAATGTGAGAGTTCATATTTATTACACAGTACATCTACAACTCTTTGATATACTACCTCTTTTGTAGGATCATGTTCAATTGTCTTTTTAAATTTGTATATATCTGAGAGCTCGCCGATGATTGTTTTTGCTTCTTGAAGCGGGTCGGTTGAAGAGACACAGCCTTGAGGAATAAAGGTTGCAAGATTGTATTTTATATCGCCGAATGTCTCTTGCATTTTTCTAAACAAAGTATTGAGTTGGTCTATAATGTTTTTTGCATCACCTTTGACACTTGTTGTAAACTCATGTGAAAAGTCTCCTTTATAGGCTTTTCTTATACCTTTTTGCATATCAGCAAAAAGTTTCATGTATGGTGTAACATAGTAGTTTATAAGAAGTAAAACAACGATGATAAATACAAGATTAAGTGCAAGAATTTTCAGTATAGTAAACATTCCGGCGTTGCGCATATTTGTAATATCAAATTCCATACTTATTGCACCAAGAGTATCTCCTCTGTTCACATTATGGCATGATAAACAATTCGCTTCACCTCCTACCGTTGCTTTATATGGAATTGTAATTCTCAGCATTGAGTTTTCAGTAGATTCGGTGATTTTTTGAACCGTCTTGCCTGTTTTTAAAACTTCTTTGTCTATAGCATCCCGTACCGTCTCACTGTTAAAACCATCGCCGTATTGCTGGATGACTTTATCAGAACGAACAATCCATAAATTTTTGATTTTATCATTGTTAGAGCTGATTTGATTGAGAAAGTACTCTCTTTTGTCCATAATACCGTTCACCATATGTGCTGTTAATCCGTCTTTAACGATTGCTGCGGCCATTGTGGCTTTTTGTGTGGCACTTTTTATACTGTAGTCTCTAAAGTTTAAAGAGACGTTTATAATTGTGGCAATGCCAAGACCTAGAAGCATTAACGCAACAAAAAGTAAGAGTTTTGATTTAGTTTGCATAATATTCACTTATATTAGATGTTTAACTTTAGATTTTAGCAAGAATTAAATTAATTTAAAGTGAAAGAGTTATTTTTTTATCACATTTACTCTACGGTTACACTTTTTGCAAGGTTTCTCGGCATATCAACATCATTTCCAAGACGTATGGAAATTTCTAATGATAATAGTTGTACAACGACCATCATTTCAAAAAATTCAAGCATATAATGTTCATGCTCTTTTGTTTGTATAAAGTCATCTGCTTTGTCAAATTCCAAAGGACTGATGGCACAAATCGTCGAGTCTCTTGCACTGAGCTCTTCGACATTGCTTTTTGACTTTTCATACAACATATGCTGGGGAAGCAGTGCAATGGTAAAAAGTTCCGGGTCAGCTAAAGCAATTGGACCGTGTTTCATCTCTCCGCTCGGATACCCTTCGGCATGCAGATAAGAAATTTCTTTGAGTTTGAGTGCACCTTCAAGTGCAAGTGGAAAGAAAACATCTCTTCCTATGAAGAAAAAACCATGTCCATGCAGATAACGCTTTGAGAGTCTTTTAATCCTCTCATGCATTGCATCGCTGACAGTTACGCTCGAGGGAATATTACGCAAGAATTTTATCTGTTTTTCTATCTCACTCTCGTCGAGTGATTTTCGTTTTTGGGCTACATGTAAAGAGAGCATCCAAAAAACTGTGACCTGTGTTGCAAAAGCTTTTGTCGAAGCTACCCCTTTTTCTATGCCTGCACGGGTAAGTATAGAAGTGTCGGCTATGCGAACCATAGAAGAATTGTCAACATTACATATAACAAGGGTCTTCAGACCTGCTTTTTTAGCCATTTTGAGTGTTTCTAAGGTGTCGGCAGTCTCTCCACTTTGTGAAATCACGACAAACAGAGTATCTTTACTCATAATAGGGGAACGATAACGAAATTCTGAAGCAACTTCTACAGAAGTTTTTATTTTTGAATAACGTTCAAACATATAAGAAGCGGCAAGTGCTGAATGATACGAAGTACCACAGGCACAAAGTTTTATCTCATTGATGCCTTCAAAAAAGTTCTCATCGAGCTCATCAAACAATACTTCGTTTTCACTCAGGCGTCCAAGCAGTGTATCTGCTATAACAGAACTCTGCTCATAAATCTCTTTTTCCATAAAAAATCTGTAGCCGTCTTTTTGTGCCGAGAGCTTATTTGTAGAGAGTTTTGTGAAGTGCGGCTCTTTTTTATTATTATTTTTATCATAAATAATGATTGCTTCTTTAGTTACATAGCCATAATCGCCATCTTCAAAGTAATTGACTTCACTGCATTGCCCAATAAGCGGTGTGTCTGATGAGGCAAAGTATTTTTCATTCTCTTCATTGATGCCGACAAGCATAGGGGAGCCGTTTTTGGCAAAAAATATTTTCCCATCTTCGTTTTTTGTTACAAGCAGTATGGCATATGCACCTTTTAGCTCAGAAATTGTTTTTTTAAAGGCTTCAAAAGCGTTGTCTGCATACTGTAGGTTTTTTTCAAATTGATGTACTATGACTTCTGTATCTGTCTGGCTTAAAAAGACTACACCTTCATCAAGTAAAGCTTTTTTTAACTCTGCATAGTTTTCTATAATGCCGTTGTGCACAACATAAGAGTTGTGCCCTACATGTGGGTGAGCATTGAGCTCTGTCGGCTTACCATGTGTTGCCCAGCGTGTATGACCAATACCCACAGCAAATTTATCTGTGACAAAATCTTTGGTTTTTTCTTCAAGGTTTACGAGTTTCCCAACGGATTTAAAACTGGAAAATTCGTCGTCCCTGAGTACTGCTATGCCGGCAGATTCATAGCCTCTGTATTCCAGTTCTTTGAGACCGTTTAATAAAATTTCTTTAGTATTTTTTTTACCTATATATCCAACAATTCCACACATACAGAGCCTTTATTTTATATTATCTGACAATAATTCATAAATTTTTTCAACATTATTACATATATCGTTTTGTTTTTCCATTAAAAAGCTGTCTCTTACTTTATGTTTGCTTGAGTGGATTTTTGCTGTGATGATATTTATATTTAATTCTTCAAATTTGTGCATGACATAAGCTAAAAGACCTATTTGATTTGCAGTATGAATAGCAAGCTCGGCGTGGGTAAGAGAGTGTTCACAATCTATTGAAATTTCTTCTCTTTTTATGTTGACATTTTTGAGTTTTACTTCTTTGTCCATATCAAAGGCATTGTCTATAATATCTTGGACTTCAACAAGTACATTAGCGTCTACATTCTGTATAAATTCGATTTTAAAGTATTTGATACCGTCAAAAAGTGTAAAAATTTCCATAGAAGCAACATTAAGGTGGGCCAAGGTAGCAAGCAGGTAACTAATGTTTAATGGGATTCTTCGATATATTTCTATACTTAGAGAGTTGACATTTTTTACTCTAAAGCTGTACTCTTTTGTTTCTTTGGCTATTTTTGTAATGTTAATAATATCTTGAGGTGAATGTTTAAAGAAAAAAAGATTTGACTCTATGGTTAAAACTTTTTTTCGCAATAAACTTGGCAGCTCTTTAAACTCATCAAGATTTTTAACCTTGGCTTCAATAAGGAGCCTTTTTTTTGCATCGGTAATTCTTCCCGTATTTTGGGCAATTTCGAGTGCACTGAGATACAAATCATACAACAGCTTAGAGTTAAAAGAGTTGTAAATATCTCCACCTACACCGCTGATGTCTGCATAGGTGAGAATATAAAGCAGTTTAAGATTTTTGGCATCACCTACTTTTGACATAAATTTATAGAGAGTCTTTTCATTATATATATTTTCTTTAAATGCGACATTACTCATGAGTATATGTTGTTTTACGAGGACAACAGCTCTTTTTGTCAGCTCTTCATTGAGATTTATATGCTTTGCAAACTGAACGACAAGTTTTGCACCAACTTCGCTGTGGTCTTGCTTTCTGCCTTTGCCGCTGTCATGAAAAAATACTACAATTTTAAGCAGCAGCTTTTCGTCTTCATTCATTTCGTTATACAGAGCTTGTAAAAAAGGTTCTTTGATATTTTCGAGTGCCTGTACACATTTTATGGAGTGAATGTCTACAGGATAATGATGATATCCGTCAAACTGCGGCAGATGCATTACTTTTCTAAAGTTTGGAAATAGTTCCGGCAGTATTCCCGCATCATAAAAAAGCTTTAAAAATGAAGCAATATGTGCTTTTTTAAAAAGCTTTTTTAAGAGTGCATAGGTTGTGTCTGCAAGAGGGTGTGAAATTTTTGTAATAGTAAACTGATGTAAAAAACCGGCATCAAAGCGGTAATCTTTGTCTTTTAGTTTTATAAGTAACTCTAGTAAGTCAGAGATTTTTTGTGGCTGGAGTTTAAAAGATGCATACAGTCTTGAGTTGTACTCGTAAAAACCTTTTTGGAGCCTGTTTTTTCTAAAAGCAGCTATATGCTTAGCATCATATATAAAAGGACGTACCATTTTTTTGACAAAAATTTGTGCAAAATTATTGATGCGCCATTGGGCTTCCAAAACTTTACTTGCAAGTTTTTTTTGCTCTTTAAAGCCTAAAAGTTTGCTGACTTGAGGAATATATTCTAAAAGGAGCCTGTCTTCTTGTCTGTTCGTGATAAGATGCAATGCACTGCGAACTCTGTAAAGCAGCTCTAACGCTATACGAAATTCTTTGTACTCTTCATCGCTAAAGACTGTTCCACTGAGTTCTTTTGTGCTGTTGATACCGTAGATTGTTTTTGCCACCCAGTAAATAAGCTGTGCATCTCGAAGCCCGCCGACACTCTCTTTTATATTTGGCTGCATAGAAGTCGGATATTTTTTTCTGCGCTCCTGTGCTTCTTTTATTTTAGCAAGAAGAAACTCTTTTTGCTCATGCAGACGAATTTTATTTAGCTCTCTTTGTGTTGCATGCCAGGTAAACGGGGAACCTGTAATGAGTCTTGATTCCATTAAAGAAGTTTTTATGGTGACATCTTCTGTGCTGGCTTTAAAAAGGTCATCTATTTCATGAACTCTGTGACCGAGTTTCATACCGGCATCAAGTGCAAGATAAAAAAGTTTTTCGATGATAAGTTCACAATTGTAACCCTCGACATCTTTATAAACTATAAGCAGGTCAATATCACTGTGCACACAAAGCTGCTCTCGTCCGTAACTGCCAAGGGCAACAATGGCAATAGGAATGGAACTTCGCATTGGCAGATAATTACCAAAAGCACGGCGCAGGACAGTTTTATACATCAATTCTATAATGGAGTCAAGTTTTTTTGTATGGCGTACAAGAAAATCTTTGCCCTGGTTTTTTGTAAAAAGTTCAGGTAAAGATTCTTTGTACTCTTTTATATATTGTTTGAAGAGTTTTGAGAGTTCAAAATCAGAACCTTTTTTTTCTATAACATTTTCTATTTCTAAAAGTAAATTCATATACTATTATATTGAATTTTTGATATAATTTATCTTTAAAATTTAAAATGCCTTTCAGAATCCAGACTTTAGTTGCACGAAAGCCTAAAAGGCGAAGCTAAAGTATCGCTTCCGGAGAACCGGATATTCTTTTCGGAACCCAGACTTCAGTCTGGGCTGAGCTGCTTTGAAAGT
The DNA here is from genome assembly GCA_964504315.1 of uncultured Sulfurimonas sp. Lineage (GTDB taxonomy): Bacteria > Campylobacterota > Campylobacteria > Campylobacterales > Sulfurimonadaceae > Sulfurimonas. The sequence goes on along the minus strand of CAZDEM010000022.1, from coordinate 43 downwards.
TTGAATAGTATTAAAGCCTAAGAGGCGAAGCTAAAGCATCGCT
>CAZDEM010000021.1:0-14745 GCA_964504315.1 uncultured Sulfurimonas sp. | reverse complement strand
TCTATGTCGTTTTCCATTCCGGCAGGAACATTAACAACACTGATTTCAGGATGAATATCCATTCTCAACTGTCTTTCAACTCCATACTTTAATGTACTGCCGCTACTCGCACACCCTATACATGCACCTTTTAACTGTACATACACATTGCCATTCTTCACTGTAATAAAATCTATATCTCCACCATCAAGTGCTAAAGAAGGACGCACCTTGTCTATTACATGTTTAACCGGCTCTAATAACTCTTCATCTGAAAATGGAATCATTTTTATCCTTTTTTGTTTATAACTCTTTTATTATCATAAAATATGACAAAATCGCTTAACATGTCATAAAATTATTATGCTAACTTAAAACTAAATTTTATTTTATTTTAATCAAGACAGATGTTTTCACGCATAGCCATAATTTCCTGTACATATGATGGTTTTCTCATTCCTACGAGTATATAATCAATTGCATCTTTTTTGCATAAAAATTCCAAAGCACACTCTTGCAGTTTTTTATGACACTCTTTAAATTCTTCTTTGAGCTCAGTCCTGACACGTTTTGAACACTCATAGGCAACCATGGTTCTATACTCTTGTAAAAACAGCTCAACAAATCGCAACAGCTCATCCAAAGTGTCCGGTTGGATATTTTGCAAAGCCTGTTTGATGTGAGGAATAATTTGTGAATGTAAAAAAGTATCATATTCACCTACCCAGCCAAATTTATGTTTGTTCGTATCCATTTGTTCAATCAAATTATACAACGGTTTGAGTAAATCATTATCACAAGCCTGCAGTAATTCATTAAGGTAATAATAGTACTCTTTACTCTCCGAATATTCTGCCAGTCTATACATTAAATTCTCTTTTTGTACATTTAACGGACGGTTAGCAAGCACCCGAAGTCCCTGTTCTTTTGCCCAAGCAGCACACTTTAAGCCCTCTTTCTCTACTATATTTACCGGCAACTGCACAGTAGAGAAACTGTGCTTTTCATTGCCAGCCTCTTGTGCGGCGTTTTGCGCAAGTGTGAGTAAATCTTCATACGGTAAAAACTCAGGATCATTTTGCGACTTTGCAAAGCTGTTTGAACTGATACCGTAAGAGTGTATGCGACCCTCTTTCACTTCCTCTTCCAAGCCTACAAACGCTTCATACAATCTTTCATACATGACATCAAGAGTTTCATCTTTTTTTTTGCCTTTATTCAAAGCATCCAATATAAAATACTCAGGATTATGAATTAAATAACAATCAATTTTATTCATTTGCAGTCTCTCTAAAGAGGCATCGAGCTGTTTTTTCATAAATGAACTCGCGATAGAGTGATAGCAGCTTTGATTAAATTCCACAACATCTTCAAAACTTTTTTCTTTGTGTGCAAGCATATTTGAGCCTTGAATATATCCATATTTGCTTACAATTTTAATCTTATCTCTTATGGCATCAGGAAAATTACGCAATACTTTGCCTATAGCCCTCTCAGCACCGCCGTCTGTATAGTTTGTAGAGGTGTCAATTAAATCTATGCCTGCATCAACAGCTTCTTTTAATGCTTCAATATGGAGGGGATTTTCATCTGTAATTCTGTAAGTTCCGAATGCGAAAGTACTCATAATGCTATCCTGTAATGTAAAGTATTTTAGAATTGGGAAATTTTAAAAGGGGTTGCAATAATAGGACACAAGCCCATTATTGCAAAGGTTGTAATTATACTAATTCGATAAATGCCATCGGTGTAGCATCACCACGACGAATACGAGTTCTAGTAATTCTAGTATATCCACCAGCACGATCTACGTACTTAGGTGCTAATTCATTTACTAAAGTTTTAGTTGCTTCTTTACTTTGAAGCGCAGCAAATACTGCTCTGTGCGCATTTGAGTCATTTTTACCAGCAGTTGTGATAAGTTTCTCAATATAAGAGCGAAGCTCTTTTGCTTTTACAGCAGTTGTTTCAATTTTACCATGTTCTATTAACGAAATACTAAGGTTCTTTAAAAGAGCAGCACGGTGTGCGCTTGTACGACCTAGTTTACGATATCCATGACGGTGTCTCATATCTAATTCCTCTTATTACGCCTGTACGGCTTCTATTTTCTTTTTCAGTGCAGTGACTACATCATCAGCTATATCAGCACCAACTTCAAAACCAAATTCTTGAACTTTTTCTACGATTTCATCATAAGATTTTTTTCCAAGATTTTTAACATTTTTCAAATCATTTGTACTCATAAGTACAATTTCACCGATGAGTTTAATGCTTGAGCGATCAAGACAGTTAAAACTACGTGCACTTAATCCTAAACTATCAATATTAGTCGTTAGTTTTTTCAAATCAGGTGATTCTTCAACTCTCTCAATTGTAGCAGGAGCTTTAATGCTGATTTCTGAGTTGAATACAGCTAACTGTGCATACATTACTTCTAAAGAGTTTCTAAATGCATCAATAGGAGAAATCTGTCCATCAGTTCTGATGTTCATAATAACTCTTTCAAAGTTAGGATTATCTTCTACCAATACATTGTCAATTTTATACGTTGCACTTCTTACCGGAGTAAAATAAGCATCTAACGCAATATAATCATCATCAGCAACTTCTACAGCCGTATCTTCACTCGCAACATAGCCAATTCCTTGAGCAATCTTAAGTGTGAAGTTAAGTGTTGAATCTTCATTTAAAGTTGCAAGCGGAGCATCAGGTGTTACCACTTCTACTTCATCATTGCTAAGATCTGCACCTTTAATAGTACACGGTCCTGCAAAACTGTAATTTATCTCTGCCTGTGTTGCATCATTGTTTAATTTAAAGCGAATCTCTTTAAGATTTAAGATAAAATCTGAAATATCTTCAAGCATACCACGAACTGAGTCAAACTCATGCTTAGCACCCTCGATTTTAATAGCTATTGGCGCATAACCAACTGAGCTGCTTAATAGAAAACGGCGAAGTGGATGAGCCAACGATATAGCATACCCTACTTCAAAAGGGTATGCCATGATGTTTGCTTCATTATCACTTATTTGTTCTACCTCAAACTCTTGTGGAGCGAGTGGAGTAGTTTTAATCTTTTTCATATCTTTTACGCCTTTTATATTAAATTATTATTTCGAGTAAAGCTCAACGATTAAACGTTCTTCAACTGGAATAACAACTTCTTCACGCTCTGGAAGACGAGTAAAGATACCATACACTTTTTCAGCATCGATGTCTACCCATGGAGCAAGACCAGTTTGGTTTGTAAGCTCGATAGCACGAACAACTTGATTATTAGCTTTACTAGCTTCTTTTACTTCTATTTTTTGACCCGGTTTAACACGGTAAGAAGGAATATCAAGTTTTTTACCATCAACTAAGATGTGACCGTGTGTTACTAGTTGACGAGCAAATCTACGAGTAGATGCAAATCCCATTCTGTAAACAACATTGTCTAATCTTTGCTCGATTAATGTAATAAGGTTTGTACCTGTATTTCCATCACGGCGTTTTGCTTCAACGAATAAAGCACGGAATTGCTTTTCAGAAATACCATACATAAATTTCGCTTTTTGCTTTTCATTAAGTTGTAAACCATACTCAGAAACTTTTTTACGGCGTTGGCCATGTTGACCTGGACCGTAAGGACGCTTTTCTAAAGCAGATTTTCCTGCTAAACGACGCTCACCTTTTAAGTTTAGGCTTACTCCGAATCTTCTTTCGATCTTTTCTACTGGACCTCTATATCTTGCCATCAGTAATCTCCTTAAACTCTACGACGCTTAGGCGCGCGACAACCGTTGTGTGGTAATGGTGTAACATCTTTCATAAATGTAACACGGATTCCTTCGATAGCACCGACAGCTTTTACTGCAGTTTCACGACCAGAACCAGGACCTTGAACTTTAATACCAAGTTCTTTAATACCATGTACTTGAGCTTTTGCAACTGCATCTTCAACAGCCGCTTGTGCAGCAAATGGAGTTGATTTTTTAGAACCTTTAAAACCAAGGCTTCCAGCAGAACTCCAAGCAATCATATTACCCATTTCATCTGTAATAGTTACAAGAGTATTATTAAATGATGCCGCAATATGAACAATACCACGTGATATATTCTTTTTTACTACTTTTTTTCTAACAGCTTTTCTTTTTGCCATACTATAATTCCTTACGCTGCGCCGACAGTTTTACGTTTACCCTTACGAGTACGCGCATTTGTCTTAGTTTTTTGACCACGACATGGAAGACCACGACGGTGACGTAGACCACGGTATGAACCTAAATCCATAAGTGCCTTAATATCCATTGCAACTTTTTTACGTAAATCACCCTCAACCATATGGTTAGCACGGATTTCCGCAGTAATTGCAGCCACATCTTCTTCGTTTAATTCGAAAACTCTTTTGTTATAGTCTATCCCTGTTGCGTCCAATATTTGACGAGCAGTATGAAGACCAATACCATAGATGTATGTTAATCCATACTCTATACGTTTTTTCTTAGGTAAATCTACACCAGAAATACGAGCCATGGTTATCCTTGTCTCTGTTTATGTTTAGGATTCTTGCAGATTACTCTTACAATACCTCTTCTTTTGATAACTTTACAGTCATCACACATCTTTTTCACTGAAGCTCTTACTTTCATCGTAAGTCCTTATTAGTCGTTGTCTTTACTGTTTTCAGGCAAAGAACTCTATTATATTCGCTTGCCAATACTTTTATCTTCTATACATTATATATAGAGATAGAAATACTCTTCTCTTTTGTTAAAACAGTAAAGCGGATGGGAATTATAGCCAAATGAATGTAAAAGTATTATTAAGTCTTGAAATTTACAAAATCTAATGTATACCAAGTGACGCAAAAGTGACAAAGTTTATTATAGATTTTTAACACTGCTTTTTATAAACTGTCATCATCACTTAAGGAGAGCAAACATGGTAGAGTATATTTTAAAACGAGACGGTTCTTACAAACAGTTTTTCTCATATAAAATAGAAGATGCCATTAAAAAAGCTTTTTTAAGTGAAAATGTAGATTTTGACGAAGCTGTGTATATCAAAGTTATACAAAAACTCGATGCCAAACGGGTTATTGCAGTAGAAGATATACAAGACATTATAGAAAAAGAGTTATACAAAGCAAAATATTTTGACGTAATGCGTTCATTTATACTCTATCGCCATCTGCATAAGCTTCAAAGAGACAGTTTACTTGAAGACGATACTACCTATATTAACTCTACACAGACTATAGAGGAGTATATAAGCGGGAGCGATTGGCGAATAAAAGCAAACTCCAACACAGGTTATTCAAATGCGGGGCTTGTAAATAATACGGCAGGTAAAGTTATAGCAAATTACTGGCTTGACAAAATTTACTCAAAAGAAGAAGGATATGCGCATAGAAACGGGGACTATCACATACACGATCTTGACTGTTTAACCGGTTATTGTGCCGGCTGGAGTCTGAGAGTTCTTCTGGATGAAGGGTTTAACGGAGTAAGAGGAAGAGTGGAAAGTAATGCACCAAAGCATTTCAGAGAAGCTCTTGGACAAATGGCAAATTTTTTAGGTATTTTACAAAGTGAATGGGCAGGGGCACAGGCTTTTTCATCATTTGACACATACCTGGCACCTTATCTTTTTAAGGACAAACTTTCATATAAGGAGGTAAAAAAAAGTATTCGTAGTTTCATATACAATTTAAACGTTCCTGCTAGATGGGGACAATCACCTTTTACAAATATCACTATAGATTGGAATGTTCCTGATGATTTGAAGGATCAGATTCCAACAAGTAAGCAAAGACATCTCTTTGAAAATATTGATGATGCCAATCTAAGATTCAAAGCACAAGAGAGAGGTGTTACCTCTCTTACTGATATGACATATAAAGATTTTCAAGAAGAGATGCATATGATAAATAAAGCTTACTATGAGGTTATGACAGAGGGAGACAAAACAGGTCAACCTTTTACATTTCCTATACCTACCGTCAATATCACAGAAGATTTTGACTGGTACGGTGAAAATACAGATTTGCTGTTTGAAAACACGGCAAAAATTGGCTCTTCCTACTTTCAAAATTTCATAGGGAGCCAATACAAAAGAGATAAAAACGGAGAACTTATTGCAAACGATGAAGCATATAAGCCCGGACATGTTAGAAGTATGTGTTGCAGACTACAGCTTGATTTAAGGGAACTTCTTAAACGAGGCGGTGGCCTGTTCGGCAGTGCTGAAATGACAGGAAGCATAGGTGTTGTCACAATCAATATGGCAAGGCTTGGCTTTTTACACAAAGGAAATATGCAATCTCTCCTGGGGCGGCTTGATGAGTTGATGGAGTATGCAAAATCTACCTTGGAAAAAAAACGTGTTTTTGTTCAGGAGATGTATGACAGAGGACTTTTTCCTTATACAAAAAGATATTTACCAGGGTTTAAAAACCATTTTTCTACTATTGGAGTCAATGGAATTAATGAGATGATACTGAATTTTTCAGCTGGAGCTTATGATATCAGTTCAACACAGGGAATTGACTTTGCAACCGAGATTCTTAACCACATCAGAGACAGAATGGTTGTCTTTCAGGAAGAAACCGGGAATCTTTACAATCTCGAAGCCACACCGGCAGAGGGAACAACGTATAGGTTTGCAAAGGAAGACAAAAAAAGATACGGCGATAAAATCATACAAGCGGGAATGGATGAAAACATCTACTATACGAACTCTTCGCAAATTCCTGTGGGGCTTACGGATGATCCGTTTGAAGCCTTGACTCTGCAGGATGATTTGCAAACAAAATACACAGGCGGAACGGTACTGCATCTCTATATGCAAGAGAGACTCAGCTCAGCAGAAGCATGCCGTAAGCTGGTAAAAAATGTCATCACAAACTTCAGACTGCCGTATATTACAGTAACGCCTCTGTTTTCAGTTTGTCCAAAACACGGATATATCTCGGGAGAGCATGAGTATTGTCCAAAATGCGACGAAGAGCTGATAAATGAATATGAAAATCAAAAGAAGGAAGCATCATGAAAAAAGATCAAATTTTAGAATTAGTCAAAGAAAATAGACAAAAATGTATAGTATACACACGAGTAATGGGTTATCACAGACCTGTTGAAAGTTTTAACATAGGGAAAACAGGTGAGCACAGACAACGCAAACAGTTTAAAGAGTGAGAAATGCATATATGATATAACTAAATTTACACATTTGGATTATCCTGATCATCTCTCCTGTATTTTCTGGTTTAATGGATGCAATATGCGTTGTGACTTTTGTTACAACAAAGATATAGTCTTTGCCAAGGAAGGTAGCTACACTGTGGGGGATGCTCTTGCATTTTTACATACAAGAAAGCATCTTTTGGATGCAGTTGTTCTCTCAGGAGGAGAAGCCTCCTCGTATGACTTGACAGATTTTTGCCAAGAAATAAAAAAACTTGGCTTTTTAATCAAACTTGATACCAACGGTACAAACCCTGTACATGTAAAGAAGCTCATTGATTTAGAGTTGCTGGACTATGTCGCACTTGACTACAAAGCTCCCCAATATAAATTTACTCAAATAACACACTCAAACAAATATGATGAATTTAGCAAAACACTCGACCTGCTTATAAACAGCGATATTGAATTTGAAGTAAGAACTACGTTGCACGCCGATCTGTTAAACAGCGATGACATTAATCTTATAATAGAAGATTTGAAGTTAAGAGGCTACAACAAAGCCTATTATATTCAAGAGTTTTTAGATACACAAAGCAATATAGGATCCCTTGACAAACCTTCAAAATCTTTTAACAAATCTCAATTATTAAGTAATTTTCCTGTAATTTGGAGATAAATCGCTATTTTCTTGATATATATCAATTTTTTACTGCCAATTATGAGTTATTATTCGTCCAAATTTAAATCAGACAAAAATTGTCCTATTTAAAAAATTGAGTATCTTATTTACTCTTCACAAGGAAATATAATGATTAAAATCATACTAGCATTTACATGAACAATGGTTGCACTTCAAGCTCAAGAGATAGTTCACTACGACAAAAAAGAACTTAAAAAACCGGCAATATCAAAGCCAAACCATCCAGGCGAAAATTTGTATATTAACAAATAATTCTCATAGGCTCTCATTTAGCCCAGTGCTATTTGATAGCCCCGTCCTTTAACATTTATAAGTAATTTTTTTGAAGTTTTTTCTCTAAGACGTCTTATAAATGTTCGGAGTCTTTCATCACTTACCATCTCATTCCAAATCATTTTTTTTATATCTTCATATTCTAAAACAGTTTTTTCATTCTCATAATTTTTTAAAAGTGCTTCTAAGAATAAAACTTCTTTTTTTGACAGTGCAATATAGCGGTTGTTTTTATACAAACTTTTTGTAGTTTTATTAAAAACAAACCCATCTTGTAAATTTATAAGCTTATTTTCTATGACTGCTTCAAGTGAAAGAATATATTCTAAGACTTCATCCGGGTCAAAAGGCTTTATAAAGTATTTGACAACACCTATATCTATTGCACTCAAAAGTTTTTCGACGTCGCTAAAAGCACTCAGTATTATAATTTTGCTGTTTGGATTTATAACTTTTATCTCTTTAGCCATTTCCAAACCGGTTTTATTTGGCATCATAATATCAGTAATGACGATATCAGGTAAAACTTTTTTATAAATTTGCAATCCTTCGTTTCCGTCTTTTGCAAGCAAAAAACTGTGAAAGTTATCACCTATGGCACTCTTTAGCAGTGATGACAATTTTTCTTCATCTTCAACAAGTAAAATTTTCAGACTTTTTAAAAACTTATTTCGCATTGTCTCTGTCCATATTTTGAAGTGGAATTTTTATACTAAATGTTGTAAAGCCTTTTTTAGATTTCACATCTATTGAACCATTTAAGCCCTGTTCACAAATCATTTTTGACATAAACAATCCAAGACCCGTACCCGAAGATGAATGTTTCGTCGTAAAATAAGGTTCAAAAATTTTATATATCTCTTTTTCTTTTATACCCCCTGCATTGTCTGCAAACTCTATAATTGCAAAATCTTTTTCTTTTTTTACACAAATATTTATCTCTTTTATCAAAACAGATGATTGTAAAAAGGCATCTTTTGAGTTTTGAATCAGATTAATAATCACCTGTGTTAACTCATTTGAAATACCTAGAACTTCCACATCTTCAAACTCTGTATTAACACTAATCATCTCTTTTATTATGATTTTTTCTAAGATATTAAGCGACTCATTAATACTGTCTGCTATTTTAAAATAGTGCTTATGTTTTGTCGGTTTAAAAAAGTTGGTAAAATCATCTATAGTTGTAGACATATTTTGTATAATTGCCTTACTTTGGGAATAAAGGCTCTCAACTTCTTGTAAATTTTCATTCATAGCAGCTTTCTTTAAGCTAAAAAGTGTCAAGCTGAGTTCTGTGAGCGGCTGTCTCCATTGATGGGCAATATTTGCCAGCATTTCACCCAAACTCGCAAGCCGTGACTGCCAAAACATCACTTTTTGTTTCTGCTCATTTTTGGCTATCTCTTCATGAATTCTGCGTTCAAGTGTTTCATTGAGTTCTTTTAACTCTTTTGTCTTTTCCTGTACTCTTTTTTCAAGGTTTTCATTTAATTCTTCAAGCTCTTTTTCTTTTTGTTCCAAGCTTTTTTTATAAAAAACTTCTTTTGTCACATCATAACGAATAGCTACAAATTCTTCAATATTATTTTTTTCATCAAGTATAGGAATTACAGTGGTATTAACATAAAAAGTTGTCCCGTCTTTTGCTCTGTTCTTGACCGTGGCTTTATATGTTTTTTTTGCTTTTATAGTCTCCCACAGTGCTTTAAACACAGAGGCTGGTACATCAGGGTGTCTGACGATATTGTGATTTTTACCGATAAGCTCCTCTTTTGAGTAGCCAGAAATTTTGCAAAACTCATCATTAACAAAAGTAATGATGCCGTTTACATCGGTTTTTGAGATAATATTGCTTTTTTCAATCGCTTCTTTGTACTGTTCCAACATAGCTAGATTTTAGCCAAACTAATCCCAAAGTACACTTACACCATACTCTTCACTCAAAATAATTGTTTTTGTATAGTAAATCTTTTTGCCGTATTTTTTACTCAGCAGTTCCACTTCAAGTTCACCCTCGCTTAACAGTTCTCTCACTTCTTTGTAACTGAGCCATTTGCCATATTTTGCCAAAGAGTTTTGCCAGATTCTAAAGCTACATGTAGATTCCTGCGTAACTTCAAACATTTCACCGTCTTCTGTATGCCAGTGTGCATTAGAACAGGCATACAATTTTACTTTTTTCCCTCGTACTTCCTTGTCACGTACTTCAATTGCACCGTCATCACAATATGGACATTTTCCTAAAATCATCACTTTACTCCTGTTTGTGCTATGATTATAAAACATTTACAAAACTGCCTTGTAATTTATGGCAATTTGACATATTTAAAGGATAAAAAATGCAAAATAAATTCATGGATGCGATGAACTTTCGCCATGCCTGTAAGATTTTTGATGAAACGAAAAAGATAAGCGATGAAGATATGCACTTTATTTTAGAGTGTGGCAGAAAGTCACCCTCATCTTTCGGTATGGAAGCCTGGAAATTTTTAGTCATTACAAACGAAGATCTCAAAGCAAAACTCAGACCGGCTTGTTGGGATCAGGTGCAGATCACCTCATCTTCACACTTAGTTGTTGTTCTTGCCGGTATAGAGAGCGTAAAAGTAGAGTCAGGTAAAGTTGAAAAACGCTTTGCCCGCCGTGATATGCCTAAAGAGTCCTTAGATATGTATATGGACTTATATGCAAGGCATTTAAGTAAAACATTAAGCAGTGATGAAAACATCTACTGCTGGACTGCAAAGCAGACTTACATTGCTGCTGCAAATATGATGACCGGAGCTGCATTTATTGGCATAGATTCCTGCCCTATAGAGGGTTTTGAAAAAGAAAAGGTCGAAGAGATATTAGGACTTGACACAACAAAATTTCAAGTGGCAATGGTCTTACCGTTTGGGTATAGGCTCAACCCTCAGCCTGAACAAATCAGACTGCCTTTTGATGAAGTCGTGGAGTTTATACTCTAAGCGTAGCAATTAATCTTTTAGGATGCACAAAGAGTTCAAGTGCTTCAGATATAGATTTACATACAATATCTGAGGCAAGCAGACTTTTTGTACTGCACCCCTCATCACCGATTAAACATATTCCTATTTCAGCTTTTTGCAGCATTTTCATATCATTGTTTCCATTGCCTACTGCAGCGCACTCACTTGCACCTAATCCACTTATATATGCCTCTTTTTCCAGAGTATGATTTTCACTGCGCAAAACCTTTACATGTAAATCAAAATCTTTTAGCTCATTTACTACACTGCCGAATGTATCTGCGGTGATTACATGTAAGGTATACTTTTGTGCCAAAAGCGGCAGGAGCTTTGTTACTTCTTCTTTTAAAACACCGTCTTTAGCTATGGTACCGTTATAGTCCAAAACTATATGCTTGAGATTTATAGTTTTATAATTTGGTATTTCTATACTATTTAGCTGCATCTTCTCTCCTGTTAACCTTCTTCTTAGTCAAAGAAGACTAGTATATGAAACTTTATTTAGGACATTATACATTATGAAAGATATAAAACTCACACAATACAGTCACGGTGCAGGCTGCGGCTGTAAAATTTCTCCAAAACTACTCGACAGTATCTTAAAAAGCTCACGCGAAACGATTGAGTATCCTGAACTTTTAGTTGGTAACAGTTCAAAAGATGATGCTGCAGCATTTGATTTGGGCAACGGCACTTCTGTTTTAAGCACAACTGATTTTTTTATGCCTATAGTTGACGACCCTTTTACATTCGGTCGCATAGCCGCAACCAATGCCATCAGTGATATTTATGCGATGGGCGGTAAACCGCTTATGGCAATTTCTATTTTTGGCTGGCCCATCAACAAGCTTGATGCTGATGTAGCCCGTGAAGTGATTGACGGGGGGCGTTCTGTCTGCGAAGAAGCGGGTATTCCACTAGCCGGCGGACACAGCATAGACTCCCCTGAGCCGATTTTCGGACTTGCAGTTACGGGCATTGCAAACAATGCGCATATAAAAAGAAACAATACCGCAGAGGCTGATTGCGAACTCTTTTTAACAAAACCGCTGGGTATCGGCATCCTTACTACAGCACAAAAACAAGGTAAAATCTCCGAAGGTGACATTGATATTGCCATAGAAGCAATGTGCACGCTCAATAAAATCGGAGCAGAAATTTCTCAGCTTGAAGGCGTAACGGCACTCACTGATGTTACAGGCTTCGGTCTGCTTGGACATTTAAGTGAAATATGTGAGGGAAGCGGTATCAGCGCTGTTGTTGAGTTTGAAAAAGTACCGACACTCAAAAATGTCAAAAAGTATTTAGAAATGGGCTGTGTACCAGGAGGAACACGCAGAAACTTTGAGAGTTATGGTGAAAAAATCTCTCCAATGAAGCCTGAGCAGCAAGATATTTTATGTGATGCACAAACTTCAGGAGGACTGCTCTGTGCTGTACGCAAAGATGCACTTGATGACTTTTTAACAATTACAAAAAATGCAGGACTCACTTTAGAGTCCATAGGAAAAACAACGCCATCTTCAAAATATTTAGTCGAGGTGCTTTAGTTGCATCTGCCTTTAAGTGATGATTTTTTATCAATTGTCTTAAACGAAACACCCTTGATTGATGTTCGCGCACCTGTTGAATTTAACAAAGGCAAATTTATTAATGCTACAAATTTGCCAATATTAAGCGATGAAGAGCGTAGACTCGTGGGTACAAAATATAAAGAAGCAGGCAACGAAGCTGCAGTACAACTAGCAGAATCACTTATAAAAAATGAAGGCAAAGAAAAAAGGGTTGCCCTTTGGCAAGAGTATTTAAAAGAAAATCCCGATGCAAAACTCTACTGTTTTCGAGGAGGCCAGCGCTCGGGTATCTCGCAGAAGTGGCTCAAAGAAGCAGACACAGATATTACAAGGCTCAAAGGCGGATACAAAGCTTTTCGGAATTTTCTTATGCAGCAAAGTGAGGAGATAAGTGCTCTAACACCGACACTTATTCTTGGTGGCTCAACAGGCTCGGGTAAAACTATTCTTTTAAACAAATTACAAAATGCCATCGATCTTGAAGGTATTGCAAACCATCGCGGCTCTTCGTTTGGCAGTTTTACCAATGCCCAGCCTTCACAGATTGATTTTGAAAACAATCTTGCATACAAACTTATACAGTTTCATCATAAAGATTTTAACAAACTTGTTTTGGAGCATGAAAGTCATAATATCGGCAGAACTTTTATTCCAAAGCCTGTATATAACAACTTTATGCAGGGTGAGCTTGTTTTACTTCAAACTCCACTTGATGTTCGTGCTGAAATAACCTATGAAGAGTATGTAGTATCAGCCCTGCAAGAGTATAAGATGTTGTATAATGATGAAGGCCTACAGAAGTGGGCAGAAAATGTGAAAGCAGGACTCAAAAGAATTCAAAAACGTCTTGGAAACCAACTCTATACACAACTTACTTATCTCTTTGACGAGGCTTATTCCAAACATACGCAACCAGAGGCTAAAGCATTATATATAGAGTGGATTACCCTGCTCTTAGAACGATACTACGACCCAATGTATGACTATCAAATCCAGAAGAGTCCTATACCTATTGTGTTCAAAGGTGATGAAAATGCTGTACTTGACTTTATAAAAAAACAAGAAACAAGAATATGATACAATTTCTTTATGCAAAATAATTCAAAACAGTTAGAACTTTTAGATAATACAAACAAAACATTTGAAGAAGAGTTTTACAAATATGCCAAGCCTTTTGAGTATAAAAAAGGATCGTCTCCGTTTTATCCAGATGATCTGCTCAAATATTTTTATATTGTAATGGATGGCAGAGTCAAAACCTATCAAATAAACTTTCAGACAAATAAAGAACAGACACTCTTCATTTATAAACGTGGAGATATGTTTGATGTCATTTCACTGCTTGACGGCAAACCGCATGAAGTGATTTATGAGGTTATAGAAGATACCAATATTTTACGCCTTCCTATTGAAAGAGTCCGCTATTGGCTGGAAAATGATGTAACTTTTAACAAAAAGTTCTTTCCATACCTCGCTGCACATATGCGCTACACGGAAGAACTGGCAACAGAGCTTGGACTTCATGATACAAAAGAGCGTTTTTTAAATCTTTTAGTACAAAACCTGAATCCTAACAATAGATTCCGCTATCAACTCCTGCAAAATCTCTCCAATAGTGAAATAGCAAAACTGCTTGGAACCGTGCGCCACGTTATTGAGCGAAGCATTAAACAATTAAAAGCTGATGATATTATTGAGACCAGCCGTCGAAATATAAAAGTAAAAAATCTGCAAAAACTTTTGGAAAAAACTTCTCAAATGCTACTAAAGTAGCAAAACTCTTTTATAAAATCTACTATCATTTCTTAAATAAAAAATTTTAAGGAGTGAGCCATGTTAGTAACAAGACAAAGAAATCCTATACATACAAATAATACAAGGAGATTTGATTTAATTAGTGAATTTTTTAATGCCATTGAAGCACAAAATTCTGAAGAGCCTAGAGAGGTTTTTGACTTTATTCCTGCAGTAAACACCAGAGAAGGCAAAGATGCCTATCACATAGAACTCGATCTGCCGGGTGTCAAAAAAGAGGATGTTGAGATCAGTGT
>CAZDEM010000020.1:0-14837 GCA_964504315.1 uncultured Sulfurimonas sp. | reverse complement strand
GCAACACTAAATGCAGCACCTTTTAAAAATGTTCTTCTACTTTGTAAATACATTTATATTTTCTCCTTAACTCATTGGTAATAATTGTGGAATAACTAGCCAAACATGTTTAACTACCCACAGACCTACGATAGCTAAAATAGCTGCGAGGTTTAAAAGGCTGCTACTGTTGCTTACTCGTGAAAGAGCAACAAGTATCATTGGTAAGATATATGCAACCCATTGTCCAATCCAGAACATAGTAGCATACTCACCATCACCTTTAACATAGTGTAAAATAGCCGCAACTTCTTCAGCTTTCATAGCACCGAAAATATACTCAGACATATAGATAATAAATGCCATTAATGCACTTAAACCTAAAATAGCACCAAAAAAGTTTTTCGTTTCAGTGCTCAGTTTCGAACCACTAAGTAAAATAATAGCTGCAGAACCAGAAAGTGTTGCTGCTAAAATCATTTGTACTGATTCCGTCGGCATTTGCCACAATTCTCTTGCTGTTGCTTCGGCCATAATACCGGCAGTATATAATGTAACAGGAATCGCCAGTAAGGTTACCCAGAACAGTAATTTATCAAAAGCTTCTGCATTTTTCTTCACAATCATAATAACAATCATTAAGAATTCAAGACCAACAAAAAGTGTTGCCATCCAAGCACCCACAGTAATTGCTGATGTCCAGTGAGGATAAAAGAAAATATGCCACATTCTCCACATTTGGTGTAAATCCAACCATGTGAAAATCAAGAAAATATTCATAAAAATAAATGAAGCAATCATAACAGGTGTTCTGAGTCCATTCATCTCACTAGAGTTCTTTTTAAGTAATAAGAAAAGCATAAATACCAAACCGGTACCGATACTTTTCGCCCACATATTCATTGTAACATACCAACCCCAAAATACGTCCGGTATTGCTACGTCCAAAGTCACTACTGCATGTGTTGCAGCTAAAGATTCATGTATCATTCGTGGTGCCCTCCTAATGGAAGTGTTGTAATTTTATTAAATAAGCTATAACCTTCTTCTCTTTTTGACGCAAGAGGGTTAAGATTGACTTGACCAGCTCCAACATAATAGTGATGAGGATTCGTGCCCTTTTCAGGTTTACGGACCTGTACATCTCTATGATCTTGGATATACATAGAAATATTTGAAGCCGGATCATCCAAATCACCAAAGATATTTGCTTCAACAGGACATGCAACAACACAGGCAGGCATCATGCTTGATGCGATACGGTGCGCACAATATGTACACTTATCTGCTGTTTGTGTTTCAGGGTCAATATAAATTGCACCATATGGACAAGCCATAACACAACCCGCACAACCGATACATCTTTCTTTATCAATGTTTACAATACCATTCTCTATATAGTGTAATGCACTTACAGGACAAATTCTCTCACATGGTGCATTTTCACAATGATTACATCTAAGAGGAGTAAATGTTCTCTTAGTTTCTGGGAAAGTTCCCACATCTACATATTTAACACGAAGTCTCCATGTACTAAGCGGAACTTCATTCTCCACTTTACATGCGATCTCACAACCTTTACAACCCATACACAGGTGTAAATCAACTAGGAAACCTAATTGCATATATTCTCCTTTGGCCTTTAATGGCTTTTTTAAGATTTATAACTACGACTTATTAACATTAAAAGAAGCCCTTATGCACGGCATTTCGAGCTTTTTTTACTACATCAATATTAGCTAACTTATCTTAAATTAGTTATAAAAGAGTGATAAAAATTTGATTATTTTTTGTATATGAGTAATTTGGATGAATTGCTATTTTAGAGTCTTATAATTACCATAAATATTTAAAATACTTATGATAATTTTAGAAAGATTTTTACTTTATTCGTACTCGTACTGATTCTTCATGTGCTGTTAATCCTTCTGTATTAGCAATCAATGCACACTCTTGACCTATTTCTTTAATTGCATTTGAGCTAAATGAAATAATTGAACTTTTTTTCATAAAATTTTCAACACCAAGTGGTGAATAAAATTTTGCTGTTCCTCCGGTTGGCAGTGTATGATTTGGCCCTGCAACATAATCACCTATTGCTTCAGGTGTATTGTGCCCCAAGAAAATTGCTCCTGCATGTTTTATATATGGAAGCAGTTCAAAAGGGCTTACCGTAGCTACCTCTAAGTGCTCTGGTGCAATTTTCTTCATAAGTATAATTGATTCATCCATATCTTTTGTAATTATGATTGCGCCGCGTTCTTCAATAGACTTTCTTGCTATCTCTTGACGAGGAAGCTTCACCAACCAGTTCTCCAGCTCTATTTTCACTTCATCAGCTCATTTTTGAGATGGAGTTATTAAAATTGAACTTGCCATCTCATCATGTTCTGCCTGAGAAAGCAAATCTATTGCCAAATGGTTTGCATTTGCACTCTCATCGGCTAAAATACCTATTTCACTAGGACCTGCTATCATATCAATATTGACTTCACCAAAAACCATTTTTTTAGCAGTTGCTACAAAAATATTTCCTGGTCCTGTAATAACATCTACTTTTGGGATAGTCTCTGTTCCATAGGCCATTGCCGCAATTGCACTTGCTCCTCCGACTTTATAAACTTCACTAACATTACAAAGGTGACAAGCGGCGAGAAGTAGTTCATTTGGTTCGTTATCTGGTGTTGGTGTACAAACTATAATATTTTCAACACCTGCTACCTGTGCAGGAATAACATTCATTAATAGTGATGATGGATAAGCTGCTTTTCCACCTGGAATATAAAGCCCTGCACTGTCAACCGGAGTCACTTTTTGACCTAAAATTGTTCCATTTGCCTCTGTATCAAACCAGGACTTTGGTTTTTGTTTCTCATGATATGTTTTTATTCTGTCATATGCCAAATGCAGTGAATCTTTTAATGCTTCATCAATATTTTCATATGCAGTCTGCATAGACTCTGTAGTAATTTTCAAGTCTTCATCACTTTTTGGCGTCCAGTTGTCAAACTTGGAAATATGAGACCTTAAAGCTAGATTTTTATCTGTTTTGATATCTTCAATAATATCACCTACTATCCCACTCACATGAGCAATATCCATCTTCCCTCGTCCCAAAAGTTCTTCAAACTTACCATCAAAATCATTATCACTAGATTTTACAAATATCATATTTATTTTCCAATTTTTTTCTTATTTATTTGAGAAAATTCTTTTTTTACAATCTCTAAAGCCTGTAAAAAAGCGTCTTCTTTTACTGCACCCATTAAAGGCTGAAACATCGGCTGGCCGTTTGGTTTTAAAAACCATATAGTAGGCGTTCCGGGTCTCCACAACTCTTGAGGCATTGCATCACCCTCATCACTGTAAGCTATAATAGAAACAAAATCCTTGTTCAGTTCTTTGATGACTCGCTGGTCTGAAAACGTTGTTTTCTCGAGAATCACACAATACTTACATGTATGCCGTGAAAATACAAACAAAACAGGTTTATTCTCTTTTGTTGCCTGTTCAATTCCTGATTTGAAATCTTTTGCCCAGTGCACTTCATCGGCCAGTAGAGATGTTGTTAGCAGAAATGCTATTATTAGTAGTAATTTACCCATATTTTTTTACCTTTTTTAAGAGTTCTTTTGAACACATTTCCGGATTTTTATTTGTTACATCTATGACAATATCTGCAAGTTCCAAATACCCCGAACGTCTTTCATTATAAAGCTCTTTTGCTTTTTTCAGATTACTTAGAAGCGGTCTTTTTTTTAATTTTTTAGCAGCATTGGGATGCTCTTTAATCCTTTTAATGATTGCATCAAAAGGAGAATCTAAAAGTACAATTGTACCTATTTTTTTTAAATTTTCCTGCTTATAAAAACCGCCACCCGTAGATACAAGAGTATCATGCACACTTTTTTCCAACCATTTTGCAACATGTTTTTCTAATTTGCGAAAATATTTTTCACCTTCTTCTTCAAATATGGTCTTAATCTTTCTATTTTCCATACTCTCTATCAGGTCATCGGTATCTATAGCAATATAATCAGAATGTTTGACAACTTCTCTGGCTACACTTCCTTTGCCCACACCCATAAAACCTATCAGTACAATGTTTTTCATTTCACATCCCATACAGTTTTGCTTCTTTTGACGTGATTTTATCATACTTAGCATAAAAGTATTCCATTTATCAACTGTTGGTATAATATCTTCTTTAAAAATCAACAGTAGGTTTATTATGAAAAATAAAAAATTTATCACCTTAGGGTTTGTATCGGTTGCTGTATCAATGGCACTCATGTTTTCTTCTTCTTTATTTGCAGAAAGTTCAATTAAAAATGCGCAGGCATCCAGACTTCAGGCCTTGGAAAAGTTTACAAAAGTTATCAGTATAGTACAGCATTATGATGTAGATGATGTTACTATAGAAGAGCTTATAGACAAAGCACTTGATGGTATGATGAAAAACCTTGATGCTCATTCAAATTATTTAACACAAAAAGACTATAAGCAGCTAAAAGTACAAACTGAAGGCGAGTTTGGCGGTCTGGGAATCACTGTGGGTATGAAAGATGGCGCCCTTACCGTTATTGCCCCAATTGATGGCACTCCAGCAGATAAAGCAGGACTAAAATCCGGTGATATAATTTTAAAAATTGACAAGAAATCGACAATCGGCATGACCATTGATGAAGCTGTATCATTAATGCGTGGTAAAGTCGGTGAACCTATAGATTTGATGATTGTTAGAAAAGGAGAGATGAAACCACTTCCTTTTCATATAGTTCGTGGCATTATTACCATAGAGTCCGTTAAAGCCAAGACAATTAATAATGATATTTTATATATAAGAGTTGCAAGTTTTGACAAAAAAGTTGTAGAAGATGTCACAAAAGAGATTAAAAAAAGAAAGGCTGCGACAAAAGGTATTATTTTGGATTTACGAAACAATCCTGGCGGTTTACTTGACCAGGCTGTCGGCTTGGTTGACACATTTGTTAATGACGGTATTATCGTTTCACAAAAAGGACGACGTAAAGAAGAAACAAAAACATATACTGCCCATGCATCCAATACACTCACAAAAGTTCCTTTGGTTGTGTTAGTAAACGGTGGTAGTGCAAGTGCAAGTGAAATCGTAAGTGGTGCCTTGCAAGACCATAAACGAGCAGTATTAGTTGGCGAAAATACTTTTGGTAAAGGAAGTGTGCAGGTTGTTTTACCTATTACAAAAACAGAAGCTATCAAGCTTACAATTGCAAGATATTATCTTCCAAGCGGAAGAACTATTCAAGCAGTAGGTGTTAAGCCGGATGTAATCGTTGCTCCGGGTGAACTAAAAACCCATAAAAATGAATTTGCAATCAAAGAAGCAGACCTAAAAAAACACCTGCAAAAAGAACTTGAAAAAGTTGATGGCAAAAAAGCACAGACTAAAGAAGATAAAAAAGATAAAAAAGATATAATTACGCCAGAAATTCTCAACAAAGACATTCAACTCAAAGAAGCAGTTGACATTATGAAAGCTCTTGTGATAATAAAAGGATAGAAACAGTGGAAAAAAAAGAGTTACTTTACGAAGGTAAGGCAAAAAAGTTATACTTAACAGAAGATGAAAACTTGGTTATTTCTGAGTTCAAAGATGACTTAACAGCATTTAATGGTGAAAAAAAATCAAGTGAAGTCGGAAAAGGTGCACTTAATAATAAAATTTCTACAGAGTTGTTCAAACTCTTAGAAAAAAAAGGCATTCCTACTCACTTTGTAAAAATGCTTGATGATAATCATATGCTGCATAAAAAAGTTGATGTCATTTTAATAGAAGTTATTGTGCGTAATATTGCAACGGGAAGTCTTACTCGTAATCTTGGTATTGAAGATGGCACAGTTTTACCTTTTACTCTTGTAGAATTTGATTATAAAAATGATGAGCTCGGTGATCCAAAGCTTAATGACCAGCACGCGCTTATTCTCGGGTTAGTTGATTTTCAAGACGAACTTGATAAGCTTCGCCGTATGGCAAGACAGGTAAATGATATACTGAAACCTTACTTTGCCGACAAGGGGCTTAATCTAGTCGACTTCAAATTAGAGTTTGGAAAAGACAAAGACGGCAATATTATTCTTGTAGATGAAATTTCACCTGATAACTGCCGTTTTTGGGATATGCAAAGCGGTGAAAAAATGGATAAAGACAGATTTCGTCAAGGTCTTGGCGGACTTACGGTAGCTTACGAGCAAGTATTAAATAGAATTTTAGGAAAGTAATAAGATGAAAGCAATAGTAAATGTATTTTTAAAAGCGGGTGTATTAGATTCTCAAGGAAAGGCTGTGCATCATGCTCTGAATTCTCTTAAATTTGACAATGTAGAAGACGTCCGTGTTGGAAAACAAATTATATTACAACTCAATGAGACAGATAAAGAAAAAGCAATGGCTGATGTTACAAAAATGTGTGAAGAACTTTTAGCAAATACTGTAATTGAAGATTATACTATAGAGCTTGTATAATGAAAGTTTCTATTTTACAATTTCCCGGAACAAACTGTGAATATGATACGCAGTATGCTTTTAAAAAGTTAGGTGCCGAGACTGAGATCGTATGGCATAAATCTACAACTATTCCCGAAGGTACTGATCTTTTAGTGGTTGCGGGAGGATTTTCATATGGTGATTACCTTAGAAGCGGTGCTATTGCAAAATTTTCTCCGGTGATGTCTGCTGTTAAAGAATACGCAGACAAAGGTGGAAAAGTATTAGGTATTTGTAACGGATTCCAAGTTTTAACAGAAGCAAGACTGCTTCCGGGCGCACTTAAACGTAATGAAGGACTGCACTTCATCTCCAAACATCATCATTTAAAAGTAGAAAATAATGAAAACATTTTTTTAGAAAAATTAAATACAGGTGATGTTGTTAATATTCCGATTGCACACCATGACGGAAATTACTACATCGATGATGAGGGCTTGGCAGAGCTTGAAGCCAATGGACAAATTCTTCTCAAGTACACAGATGCAAGCGGCGAAATTAAAAATCCCAATGGCAGTGTTGCGAGTATTGCAGGTGTTTGTAACAAAGAAAAAAATATTTTTGGTCTTATGCCACATCCAGAACGTGCTATGGAATCACTTTTAGGAAGCGATGACGGAATAAAAATGCTTCAAGGTTTTTTAGCGTCGTGATAAGAACACTTTTACTTACTCTCATTTTCATCTCATCACTTTTTGCCAATAAAGTGATTTATCTCAGCTATGATGAAATTCCACAAAGAGTAATTAAAGGTGAAATCTTTCCTGTTACTTATAAAACTTTATCGACAGTAAAAAAATTTGATGATGTTTTGTATGAATTTTCCAACCAAAAAGGATTAAAAATACTCGATGAAGCACCTCAAAGAGTACAAAAAGGAAAGTATTATTATGATACTTTTCATATGCAAGCAACACAAAACAGAGCAAGACTTCCTGATGTAGAAGCTTTTTTAATGGCTCCTCATGACTACGAAAGTACAATTCTCAAAGGTTCTAAACTCAATGTCATTGCACTAAATCCAAGTAAGAACTTCTCAAATATCATCGCAAATAATTTCTCAATCCAAGAGTACAAAACTACCGTATATGACAACACACACAATATTGTTATTTTTGTAGCTTCCGCGCAAAACTGTGATATTGAAAAAATACATTTTAACGATCCTTACAAACAAGGCATAGAATCAGAATCGGGTACATATGCTGATGCAAAAATTACATATTTTCTTGTCATTGATAAAACAATAGAAAATTTTTCTTTTTCATACTTTAATTTATTGAAAAATGATTATACACAGGTAACTATTCCTATCATAGTAAATGATGACAGTGTTACCACACAAAGTGATTTACGTCCGCGAGACCAGTCGCATGACACAATAAAAATGTATATAGCCGCTGCTGTTGCATTTGTAGGTTTTATTTTAATACTTATACGACGGAAATATCTCTATTTAGTTTTAATTATAATCCCGTTGATATACATTATATATCTGGCAATACCTCAAGAAAAAATATGTATAAAAGAGGGAGCACAGATTTACCTGCTGCCTGTAGAGAATTCAACTATATTTGAAACAACACATACACAATATCATTTAACAAAAGAAGGCCAAGTGCAAAACTTTATAAAAGTAAAATTAACAAACAATAAAATAGGCTGGGTAAAACATGAAGATACTTGCTCATATTAGCTGGGCCTATGCCACGCTTATAATATTTACCGGGCTTACTTTTTCCATAATTATGTACCCTGTTTTGCCCCGACCATATGCCAGGAAAATTTCAGCATGGTTCATAAGACTGAGTATACTTTTTTCTACTACCATTAAAGGAAATGAAGACCCTGATGCACAAATGTTTTTAGTGAACCATCAAAGTGATTTGGACATCTGCGTTATAGAAACCATAACAAAGAAAGATATTACCTGGGTTGCCAAAAAATCACTCTTTGAAGTGCCGTTTTTCGGACTTGCAATGAGTATGCCGGAAGATATAGGAGTAGAAAGAGAAAGCAAGACATCTTTAATAAAGCTTCTTCGTGCGGCAAAAGACAGGCTAAAGAAGAAAAGGGTCATAACAATGTTTCCAGAGGGTACCCGTTCTCGAGGTACAAAAATGTTACCGTTTAAATCGGGAGCAAAGGTTATAGCTGATCAGTATAAGCTCAAGGTACAACCTATTGTCCTTATAGAGACTGCCAAATGTTATGATATAAAACATTTTTATTATGTACCAAGAAACATAAAAGTTATATTTTTAGACTCATTTATCGCAGATAAAGATAACCAAAATTGGTTAAGTGAATTAAGAGAGAAAATGCAAAAGGTGTATGACCATGAGTTGGCAAACAATACTAGCAATAGGTAGCGGCGGATTTATCGGAGCAGTTTTACGCTCTTATATTAATGGCCTGATTTCTCATAGAGTACCGCATGAGCTTCCATTTGGGACGCTTGGTGTAAATCTGATAGGAAGCTTTATAATGGGTTGTCTTGTAGCCTATTTTATGTATTCAACACTACTAACTCCGCATATGAAATCTTTTCTATCAACAGGAATTTTAGGAGCATTAACAACCTACTCTACTTTTGCGATAGAAAGTTTTTTACTTCTAGAGGGCGGCAGTATTGCACTGGGTCTTATGAATATGGCACTAAATGTTTTTGGTACTGTGTTTATGGCTGGAAGCGGCTATTATCTGATCAATCACTTTTTTAAATCTTGATTATCTCATCCGCACACCATGATGCCAAATCCATATCATGGGTAATAAGCAGCATTCCCATAGAATCTAAATTTTTTATAAGCATCTTCATCACTTCAAGTTGAATCACATTGTCAAGTGCTGATGTCGGTTCATCCAGTAAAAGAAGTTGAGGCTGCATGAGCATAGCTCTGAGGATAGATGCACGTTGGAGCTGCCCACCTGAGAGTTCATGTGGAAGTTTTAAGAGTAAATTATATTCTAAGTTCATATTTTCTAAAAGAAATTCTAATTTATGTAAGGGGGCTACATCTTTAATTTGATGCAGTAATGTATAACTTGGATGAAAAGAGCTGTAAGGATCTTGAAAAATTTCAGATACTCGCGATATTTTGATACTGCCGCTTTGCGGCTTTAGATTCCCAAGTATAAGCTCAAAAAGTGTACTTTTTCCTGCCCCACTCTCTCCGACTATAGCGTTTAACTCACCTTGTTTTAAGAAAACAGAAAAATTTTCAAAAAGCAATTTTTCTTTTGTGTAGCCAAAAGTTAAATTTTTTACCTCCAATACATTATGCTTCAAGAAATCAACTCTTAGTTAATGCAAGATAGGCTTTTTCTAATTTTTTATACAAAACATCTGGTGTAATATCACTGTTTTCTTCCCAGATTCTTTTCATAACTACGTTATCTTCATCGCCGTTCCAGACCTTAATATAGGTCCCTTCTTTATATCCATGATCTTGACGAAACTGATTTAAAATATTTTTTCCTACATATAGACGATAAAGTGTATCTAAGTTCAAACCGCTCATACTGACTAAATCAAAAAATTCCGATACCAATTCACCCAAATCAATTTCATCTTTTGATACAGCAGTTCGTATAAGATTTTCCACTTTTTCAATCACATTTTCTTGTGATGCAAATTTTAAAGTATCAGTTTGGATATTACTTAATGATTCCAGGGCTGAGATATCTATAGCTATATCTTCAATACCGCCTTTTAAATTTCTTTCATACACCTCAATTGCCAAACTCATTATAAAGTGCCAGACATCAATGACTTCAATCTGATGATTTTGCCAGTCAGGCTCTACATCTATGCTTTTCCAATGTTTCCAGCCAAAACTGTCCACCATTTCTGCACACTCCATATATATACAGCGTTTCCAGTTAATTGTTTTTCCATTTTTTGTCACGCCTTTTGTCCAATTTTCGCCATTGGTTGCATCATTGAGCTGATTTTGCAGCTGTAACATTAACAAAATTTTATTATCCATCAGTTTCCTTTACTTTTTCACTATATATCTATTTGCATATTTTATCTAATATGCTAGAATTTCTTACTTAAAAAAAAAGAGATTTATGAAAAGAATTAATTGTAGAAAATGTGACTATTATTATGTGACCTGGGAAGCATCTAAACCGCATGGATGCAAGGCTTATGGATTCAAGTCAGCACAAATACCTTCTATGGTCGTTTTTAACAGCAGCGGAGCTGAATGCTCTTTGTTTAAGCCAAAGCAGATGAGTAAATAATTTTTTTTCCAAAACCCAGTCTGTTATCTGTAAGTTTAAAGTATTTTACTTCTATTTGCCATAGTTTTGGCATCATAGCCAACGCATATGGAAATCTTTTAAAATAGAGTTTTTTTAAACTACTCTCATTAAGCAGTGTCATTGTTCCCTCAAACTGCAACCCCTCAATTTTTCCTACCTCTTGTGTTTCGAGAAAAATATTTCCGGCAACTGCAGAATTTTGTAATATATTTTTTACATGTAAAGTATCAACACTGCTTGCAACGACAAAAGAAAGTCTAGACTCATCATACGCATAAAACAGGCTGCAAACACTAGGCTTTTTCATGTCTGTTGTTGCCAAACTCATCACATGATGCTTGGCAATAAAAGTTGATATTTTTGCTAAATCTTTACTCATTAATGTTTATACATGAAACTTTCTAATTTTTCTGCATCCATAATTTTACGTTTATTTAGCATCATTTTTGCCGTTTCGTCGTCATCAAGCATGTCAAATATATCAAAAGGACTTGTCATATTATAATAACTCTTTATAAAATCCAGCAGTATTTCGAAATTGTCTTTTTTTGTCGTATATTTTTTATACTCTTTATACTCAGTCCAATTTATATCAGCCAATCTGTCTCCTTTGTAATGCACTTTCAAGTCGCCTTACTATCTCTGCCATTTTAGCAGAGCTAACTGCAAAATTCAAGCGCATAAAGCCGCTGCCTTCTCTGCCGAAACTAAGTCCAGGGTTTAATCCGAGTTTTGCTTCATTGATGAAAAAATCTCTCAGTTTTTTATCTGTTATGCCCATACCACGGCAATCAATCCATGCCAGATAAGTCGCTTCCATGGGTGTTGTCTTTATAAACTGTGGATATTTTTCTGCCAGTGCTTCGAGCATTAAATAGTTGTTATACAGATGTTCTTTTAAGGCTTCAAGCCATCTCTTGCCCTTTTTATAGGCTGCTTCAAAAGCAACATGAGAGAGAGATGAACCTTGTGCAAAATGTACTTTTTCATATGCCTTTTTATACTGCTCTTTTAAGCGTTCATTTTGTATTGCGACACTGCTCATTGCAAAGCCTGCCATATTAAACGTTTTGCCCACCCCGACAGCTGTCAGGGTTATGTTTTTTGCTTCTTCGCTCAGTGATGCAAAAGGTATATGTTTATAAGGTTGGTAAACTAAATCTGAATGAATTTCATCTGCAAAAACGATAATATCATTCTGCAGACAAATCTCCAATATCTCTTGGAGTTCCTCTTTTTGCCATACTCTTCCGACCGGATTATGAGGGGAGCATAACAATAAAAGTTTTGTATTTTTATCAATTTTTGCCTTCAAATCTTCAATGTCAAATCTGTATTTTCCCTCAGAATCAAGTTTGAGAGGATTCTTGACAAGTTTGCGCTTGAGCTTTAAAACACTGTGAAAGAACGGCGGATACACAGGCGTTTGTACAATCACACCCTCACCCTCTTTTGTAAAAGCTTCTATGCACGTATGCATGGATGCCACAACGGAATGAGAATAGAACATATCTTCTAAATTAAAATCAATGCCATGCTCTTTTTTCATCCACTCAATCTGCGCCATAAATGCCGACTTGGGCACTTCTTCATACCCCATTACAGGATGTTGGAGTCTTTTTTTGACAGCATCTAAAACACATTGCGGCGTGTCTATATCCATATCTGCCACCCATACCGGCAGAACATCTTGTGTACCGAAAAGTTCTTCTCTTAAAGTATACTTTTCCGCATTTGTCCCCTCACGTTCGCTTGCTGTTGTAAAGCTGTATGTTAGCGCTTTTTCCATACACTCACCTGTGAAATAGTATGCTGATATTTTCTCGCTGTCTCTTTAATAACAAACTCTAAATCCTGTACATGTAAAAGCTCGAATTTATCATTTAAAATATCTTTTAAACGCTCTATTGTTTTGACTTCATTACCATTTTCATCTTTGTAACCACCAAGCCAAAACTCTTTTTTCGTAGAACTTTCCTGCCATGTGTATGGAGATGTCAGCATCAAAATACCATCATCATTAAGTCTCTCATCAATCGTGTCTAAGAAGAGTCTCGGGTTGTACAGTCTGTCTATCAGATTTGTAGCCATTATCAAATCATAAGAGGTGAAATTCGGCTTCAGATTGCAGGCATCACCCTGCCAAAAAGAGACTTTATGCGCCAATTTTTTATAGCCTAAATTTTCTAAACTTATTCTTTTATTACATGTAAGTTCACCCTCTTCTTTTGAGCTGAATGCAACATAGCCGTCTTCTTTTAATTTAGAACCGACACTGACAAAACGCACTGAAAAGTCTATGCCTTCAACTGCATCAAATGTTTTTGCAAGTTCATAACTCGCTCTTCCGGTTGCACAGCCCAAGTCCAGTGCTTTTGTTGTATTTGTTACAAATTTTGCAGCAACCTGGGCAGACGATATTGCAAAGTTTTCGACACCAAAATGCGTATCACCATATTGAAACTCACAATATTGCGAAATAAGTTCGTCACTTTCATAAATGTCTTCGCTCTCATCGTGAGCATTATGTGTTATAACATATCGGAATCCAGAATTTTGGAAAAAATGCTTTCTAAAGGCATAGCGAGAATATTTCATAATTAAATTACCGCTGCTAGCCCACGATGAGCCTAATATTAGAGCATGTTTATCATCAAATGTAGGAACCGAGAAGTCATCGTAGGCTTCATGCACTTCAAAGCCTTTAAAACCTCTAATAGGCGTTCTACTCCACTGCCAAACATTTCCTATAACATCATATATTCCATTGAAACTAAATTCATCCACAGGACATGATGAAGCATAATGATAAAAATTAATATTTGCCCGGCTTTCATGCAACTCGGGAACATCTTTGAGGTTTGAGTGTTGATACACAAGCTCATATTCCGCTTCACTCGGTAATGCATAGCTAAGTTTGTCTTTTTGACTTTTATATCTGCAAAAAGCTTGTGCTTCAAGAGCATTGACATCTACGGGCCAGTCTTGCGGCATATCTATAATCTTGCTTAGTGCCCTGTATTTAAACTCTGCATTTTCTTTTATCCAAAAATGAGGATATTTTGCATTTGAATTTTTTAAAAATGCCAACCCCTCTTCATCCCAAAACTCTTTATTTTCATAGCCGCCATCTTTTACGAACTTCATAAATTCACCGTTGCTTACAAGATATTTGGAAACTTCAAAATCTTCTACAACCTCACTGTAACTCCCGTATTCATTATCCCATCCGTACAGGTTATGTGATTTATCTTTTCCCAATCTCACTTCACCGCCGCTTATTGCTATCATTTCATTTTGGGGGGCATTTGAAGAATGTTCACATAAGTTAAATTCAGGAACATCTTTGATAAATTCTATAGGCATTTGACGATGCAATACCAATGATGTTTCTATATGAATACGTTCATGTTCAATACCCATTAATATAATCCACATAGGTGAGTCATCGCGAATAGGCAGTGTAAAATCCAAATACATTATCAAATCATCAACAAGAGTACGAACTGCATCTCTGTATGCTCTTACCTCACTTACTTGAGGCCACTTGTAGTGACCTTCTTGCATATCATCCCAACTCATTTCATCCACACCCACAGCAAAAATGGATTCAAACTCAGGATTTATCCTTTCATTTATTATCTTCATATTAATGAGTTTATTAACAAAAAAAGTCGCTGTATGCCCAAAATAAAATATCATCGGATGGCGGGTCGGTTCACTCTTTTTATAAAATACACTCTCATCTTTTAACAGTTCAAACACTTTTTCAAACAAATCAAACGTATTATGAAAGTACGCGCGTATCTCTTTACGTTTTACTTCAACACTTTGACCATCAAGTGTTACCGGGTACATACTTAATTTACTCAATGTTCATATTCCTTTTTTCAGCGGGTTTTAGGTTTTAACATACGGCTTTTTCAGTATGATAATTCAAAACTAATGTTTAGTTTATTTTCGGAAGCAAGGTTTTAACCTTGCCTTTTAGGTTTTCAAGCAAATCAGCCTAGGTTACAGAAAAAAATTTAGTTTTTTTCTAAGTCACGCTTTAGCGTTT
>CAZDEM010000019.1:2354-15660 GCA_964504315.1 uncultured Sulfurimonas sp. | reverse complement strand
CCCACGGCTGCTGCCGCACTTGCAAGATAAGGCACCATGGAGCTGTCTCCACCTGTCTTTCCGCCAAGTGCACCCGGCATTTGCACAGAGTGTGTCGCATCAAAAATCACCGGTGCAAATTCTCTCATAATAACCAATGAACGCATATCAACAACGATATTGCCATATCCGAAAGAACTGCCTCTCTCCGTCAGATACACACCGTGCTTTTGTGAATTTTCATAACTTACCTCATCACATCCTCTCGTTTTAAGCACTTTCATCACAGAGTATCGCATATCAGGCGGGTTGATGAACTGCCCTTTTTTAATATTTACCTCTTTATCCGTCTTTGCACATGCCACAAGTAGGTCTGTTTGACGGCAAAGAAATGCGGGAATCTGCAACATATCAACAACTTCTGCCACAGGAGCGACCTGAGTACTTTCATGCACATCAGTGACTATTTTATACCCGAAGTCATCTTTGACCTTTTGTAAAATTTTCAGCCCCTCCTCCATGCCAAGTCCACGAAAACTCTCCAAAGATGTTCTGTTGGCTTTGTCAAAACTCGCTTTAAAATAAAAATCTATTGCTGCATCTTCTTGATATTTCTCTAATGCTTTTGCGATTGTAAAAATATTTTCTTCACTCTCAATTACACAGGGACCTGCTAAAAGTTTCATAATATATCTGCCTTTAAAAAATATAGCTTATTATAGCTAAATGATTTTAATCCCTACTTATCGCGTGCAACCATTATTCCCGCAGCTACAATCAAAACTATCCCGAATGTCGTTACAAGCGAAGGAAAAGCATCTCCCAAAAAAAGACCGACTATAATGGAAAAAAGTATGTTTGTGTAACTCACAGCACCGACGATTCCGGCTTTTGTTTCACCATAAGCTTTTGTCATAAGGACCTGCGAAATAGTTGCAAAAACACCCATTGCCAGAACATAAAACCAGACAACGCCATGAGGCATAACAAATTTTCCAAGCATAAAATCAAGCTCGGGAAAATTGAAGGATGGAGAGACTAAAAAGAGCACAACTGGACCGATTGTACCTGTAAGCATAAATGAAAGTACAATAGCTCTAGTGTCATAATAAGTCTTTAACTCCCGTACGGAGGTATAGGCAAGTGCCGCTCCTACACCGCTAAAAATTCCAAGCAAGTCATACTTTGAAAAGCCTATCCCGCTTGGCTGCGTTATAAAAAGTATACCTATAAACCCTGCAAAAACTGCCAGCCATCCTTTAAAAGAGAGCTTTTCACTCAAAAAGAGCCAGGCAAAAACTGCCGTAAAAATCGGTGAAGTTTTTGAGTAGGTCATAGCATCGCCCAGAGAAATATGTGCAATATTATAAAAGAATGCCAGCAGTGCGACAAATCCCATAAAACCCCTGAAAAAGAGTAAAAAAGGCTTACCTCCCGGATGTTGCATAGGTTTTTTCAAAACAGCGATGCCTACTAAAATAACACCGGCAATATTTCTAAAAAAAACAACCTCAAGCGAACTCATGCTTTGACTTGCGAGTTTGGCAAAAGCACCCATAATGGCAAATGTAAAGCTTGCAATAAGCATATATTGCACGCCTTTGTTTAAATTACTAATTCTATTCATAAGTGAAATTATAGCCACTTAAGGTCTTTTTAGGTAAATTAGTGAAAAAGGTCAAATAGTGAATGAAATTGAATTAGGTAAATTTCTCTTATCTTTGTCTTTAATCTTTGGTTTAACCTATATTTTGGGGTATTTTTTATCTCAATTAAAAATACCCACTATTCTTGCAGCACTTTTTATCGGCGTATTTTTAAGTTATACCCCTTTTCTCTCGTTTATTGATTCGGAAACAAATTTTAAAAATACTTTTGAATTTCTTTCCAATCTTGGTGTTTTATTTTTACTCTTTTACATAGGTTTACAGATAGAATTGTCTGAGATGAGAAAATCAAGTTCTGATATTATATGGCTGACTATTTTAAATACCATTTTTCCTTTTATACTCGGTACTGCAGCGATGCTTTTATATGGATATGACTGGGCCATTGCTCTTGTTATAGGTATGACAAGAATGCCTACTGCAGAAGCGGTTATAGTTCCTATTTTAGACGAGTTTAAAATGATTAAGACAAGAATCGGTACGTTTATAATAGGTGCCGGTGTCTTAGATGACATCATCGAAGTTTTACTTGTAGGTATTGTCTCTATCTGGGTAAGCACTAAAACTGTCCAGCATCACGAAGGTATTACAGCTCTGGCATTGGGGATTGTTGTTTTTATGCTCGTAGCTTGGATTTTTTATATGTGGATGCATAAAGTTATGCAGTATTACAAACCAAAAAGCTTAAGCACCTTGATGATTTTTTCCCTTGTTATTCTTTTTGGATTTGGAGGTTTTGCAGAGTATGTGAAACTTGGAATGGTTGTCGGTGCCATCGCAGCAGGTGTCATCATGCGGCCTATGTATGAGAGTGATGAACAACAAGGAGAACAACTCACTAAAATGACACAAACATTAAGTTATGGTTTTTTTGGTATTGTATTTTTCTTTTGGATTGGCTTTAATGCCGATATACAGGGATTTTTAAAAGAACCTCTCTTAGCCATCATACTTTATTTGGTTGGAACACTCGGAAAACTTTTCGGTGTCTTGCTGATGGTACCTATGAAAAAAATCACTTTAAAAGAGGCTGTTATAGTTGGAGTCGGATTAGATGCCAGACTGACTACTGAAATTATTGTTGCCCAACTGCTTTTTAGTGCTTCCATTATAGACATTAAGCTTTTTACGGCTCTTGTTGCTGCATCATCATTTACTGCGGTTACGGTTCCTTTGCTTTTTTCACTGTTAATAAGACTATGGCCGAAGGAAGCACGCTATGAAAACCAATAAATGGTATACAAAAAACATTCAAGATTTAGTTGAACTGTTTCATAGTGATATTGATACGGGTTTAGAGAGTGAAAAAGCCCAACAATGCTTAAAAACATATGGCTACAATGAACTTAAACGTATAAATAAAACACCTTGGTATATAATATTTTTACGTCAATTTACAGATGTTCTCATTCTTATACTGTTTGTTGCTGCAGCAATTTCAATCGCTATAGGCGAGATGGGTGATGCCATTACCATTTTAGTCATTATTGTACTAAACGGTATTCTCGGTTTCGTTCAAGAGTTTAAAGCCGAAAATGCCATTGAAGCATTAAAAAAGATG
This sequence comes from uncultured Sulfurimonas sp., assembly GCA_964504315.1. Classification (GTDB taxonomy): domain Bacteria; phylum Campylobacterota; class Campylobacteria; order Campylobacterales; family Sulfurimonadaceae; genus Sulfurimonas. The sequence goes on along the minus strand of CAZDEM010000019.1, from coordinate 12,453 downwards.
CTCCATCCTACATGTAAAGTGTTAAGAGATTCAAAAGAACAAATTGTTGATGCAAAACTCCTAGTTCCGGGAGATATAGTTTTCCTTGAAATAGGCGATAAAATACCTGCTGATTTAAGACTCATAGAGAGTTTTAATTTAAAAGTCGATGAAGCTTCTCTCACCGGAGAGTCTGAATCTGTATCAAAGAACACACTCACTTTAGGCATAGATACACCTCTTGCGGCACAGTCCAATATGGCTTGGATGGGAACATCTGTCGTCAATGGCAGAGGCACAGGAATAGTCGTTGAAACAGGCATGAACACGCAATTTGGGAAAATTGCATCAATGACACAAAATGTTGTAACAGAACCGACTCCTTTACAAAAAAAACTGGCAATTTTAGGTAAAAAACTAGGTATATACTCTGTCGGGATTTCTGTATTGGTAGCACTGATAGGATGGCTTCTTGGCAAAGATCTTCTTGAAATGTTTCTCACAGGTGTTGCTCTGGCTGTTGCCGTTGTTCCTGAGGGTCTTCCGGCCGTGGTTACTATCACACTGGCACTCGGCATCAAAGCCATGGCAAAACAAAAAGCACTTCTTAGGCGTCTGCAGGCTGCTGAAACACTGGGAGCAGCCACAACAATTTGTACGGACAAAACAGGAACGCTTACCCAAAACCAGATGACTGTGAAAAAGATTTGGCTTGCTTCTTCCAAAGAAATTGATGTCACAGGAAGCGGATATGACCCTGCCGGCCATTTTGAATTTCATGGGAAAAAACTTGACTACAGGCATGAAACAGATTTACTGATGCTTTTAAAAACTGCACTTATATGTAATCATGCCAAAGTACAAAAAAACGGCTCTGACTGGGAAGCAATCGGAGAACCGACAGAAGCAGCATTAGTCATCGCTGCTTATAAAGCATGGCTCCATAATGATGACACAAAAAAAACTATCAGTGAGTTTTCATTTAATTCCATACGCAAACGCATGAGTGTTATAGTACATAATAAAGATTCTGTAGTTGCTTATGTTAAGGGGGCTCCGGAAGTTATTCTTGAAAGAAGCAGCAGTTATTTCAAAAACGCTCAAGCCTTTTCTTTAGACAATCCGCATAAAAAAGAGATAAAAAATGCCTATCAGACAATGGATAAGCATGGGCTGAGGACTTTAGCTATTGCTTTTAGAAAACTCCCCAGTGATACAACATTGTCTGAAGATAGTGTTGAGAATGAACTTACATTATTGGGTATAGTGGGAATCATTGATCCTCCGCATGAAGAGGTACCTGATGCTGTAAAAATGGCTAAAACTGCAGGCATTAAAGTGATTATGATTACAGGCGACAATCCCGATACAGCATTGGCAATTGCTAATTCCATTGGGTTAAAAACCAAAAAAGCCATTACTTCTAATAATTTAGCAAAAATAAGCGATGATAATCTGCAAAAAGAGCTCAATGGAAGCGTCCTCTTTGCAAGAGCCAGACCCGAAGATAAACTCAGAATTGTAAAAATTCTCAAAAATACAAATGAAATAGTTGCCATGACCGGAGATGGTGTCAATGATGCTCCTGCACTAAAAGAAGCCGATATCGGTATAGCAATGGGGAAAAAAGGTACCGATGTTGCCAAAAGTGCCTCAGATATGGTACTGAGTGATGATAATTTTGCATCTATTATAAATGCCGTACGTGAAGGCAGACGAGAATATGACAATATCCAAAAATTTGTACTCTATCTTTTGTCATCAAACAGTGGGGAAGTCATTGCAATTTTTATCAATATATTAATAGGCGGACCGCTCATACTCATTCCTGTTCAAATACTTTGGATGAACTTGGTAACTGACGGTATGACAGCTGTTGCGCTTGGTGTTGAACCGGCTGAAAAAGGGATTATGAAACGGCCTCCAAGGGCAGTAGAAGAGCCTATTTTAGACCGTTACGGCATTATAATGATTGCTCTGTTAGGCAGTTATATAGGATTAGCTACCCTTTGGTTATTTCATTATTACATAGCAAAAGACCCGCAAGGAGGTGTTGTTCTTGCGCAGACTGTTGCTTTTACAGGGATTATACTATTAGAAAAAGTAAATGTATTAAATTATCGTTCCACACGCGAACCAATGACAAAAATAGGTTTTTTTACCAACAAGTGGCTTTTACTCGCGATTTTTTTTACAGTAAGCTTGCAGGTATGTGCAGTTTATGTACCATTTTTACAAGACGCTCTTCATACTACGGCTATGGGTTGGAAAGACTGGGGAATAATTTTACTCGTTGCAATGCCGATATTTATACTCACTGAGATATATAAATGGATAAGATTTAGATAACGACTATGATTTATAATGCTATTTACTTGTGCATAGTATAATCCTATTTATAATTATTATTAAGGATTTTTATGTCAAACATTATACTTTTTGCACTCTTAGGTGCAGTTTTTTACTATATATTTAAAAGTTACGCCAAGTTCACGGCACAGTATTCACAAGAGGCATTTAAGGATTTTTCTGTTTCCTATGAATCTCTTAAAAACAGTGATTTAGGTCTTTTTGTAGCCCTTGTTGCCAAAGTAGCAAAGGCTGACGGGCATGTAGATGCCCTTGAAGCACAACTTGTAGGCATTATGTTTGATGACATAGCAAAAGTATTTCCCGAGCCGCAAAAAACAAAAGATATTTTAAAGCGTATTTTTAATGAAGAAAAAGATCGTCGTGACAATATAGAACAAATTGCCCATGCACTTGCCAAAGCACTCAGAAGCAACAAAGCACAGCAAGATCAGTTTATGGGATTTTTAATTCAGTTGGCTTTTGCAGACGGTGAAGTCACTCAAAGCGAAGAAGATGTTCTTACTACTATTGCCGAAGCTTTTGAATTTGACCCAAATAAATACCATGCTCTTTTTGACCAGTTTGAAGCAATGATGAAAAACGTGCATCCTCAGGCAACACTTGATGATGCCTATAAAGTTTTAGGTGTAAACAAAAATGACGATATGAATACTATCAAAAAAGCATACAGAAAACTCGTAAGAGAGTACCACCCTGATATCATAAAATCACAAGGTAAAAGCGAAGAGTACATCAAAGAAGCAACAGCCAAAACGCAAGAGATCAACCAAGCCTATGAGATGATAAAAAAAGCCAGAGGCTAAGAGGTGAAATATTCACTGTTATTCTTCTCACTTTTTATAAGCTTAGCAGAAGCATCCGAGCAAAGTTCTCTGCTTTTTCACGGCAACTGTACGACCTGCCATTTTGAAACAAAATCTGTCTCTGCCCCCTCGATGATGGAGGTGCGCAAAAGATACCTGAGTGCATTTATAACCAAAAAAGAGTTTATTGCGGCAATGTCCGAGTGGGTGCATAAACCGAGTGAAGAGCGTTCTATTATGCAAGATGCCATAGACAAATACGAACTTATGCCAAATCTTGCCTTTGAAAAAGATGTTTTAGAAGATATAGCCGATTATATTTATGAAACGGATTTTACAAAACAGCATAGCGGACATAACTAAAGAAAATCTTTTTCCCAAAAAAACTCTATCCAGGCATCTGCTTCATTTATCCAAAAATCCGGTTCGTATATGGATGTTCTTTTATAAAAAAGTGCCGATGATTTAAACTCTATCTCTGCAAAGTTTTTCTTCAGATACTCCATGATAAAAGAGAGTGTTTCACCGCTGTCTGCTATGTCATCTACAACAAGCACCCTTTTGACATGTCCTAAACTGCATTCTCCAAAGAGTGATAATTTTTCCCTTTTACACTCTTTGTCATAAAGCTCCGTACGTATGCTTTGCACATCCCTGATATTTAAACCCTCAGCCATACAATGCGACAGGCTCAAACCGCCTCTTGCAACAGCGACTATCGCCTCAGCTTCAAAGTTTTTCACTTCACTTATAAGTTTACATGTATCGTTTCTAAAATTTTCATAGGAATAGTAGCGTTTCAATATTTTCCTTAGTATAGGTAAAGATTTATGATAGTATACTACATAAAAGCTAAGCAAAAGGTGATATAAATGCGTAAAATACTTAAAAATACAGTACTGCTAATGATGGCAGCGGCAGCTATAACAGGATGCAGCAGTAAAAAAGCCCAACCGAAAAAACAAGAGATCTATACACCTACCTTTACATGTAAACAAGAGGGAGTAGCCGCTCCTAGATGGACATGTATTCCTGAAGTTTCAGGCTACTATGCAGGTGTCGGCGTTGCAGAAAAAAGTGCAGCCGGGATTGCACATATGCGACGTGTCGCGCTTATGAACGGGCGTTCTGATTTGGCACAGCAAATTGAAAGTAAAATCAAAGATAAAATGGAAGGTTTTACAAGAGCTACAGGCAACGGTTCAGCCGAAACTGTTGACAAAGTAACTACAGCCGTCACAAAACAGGTAGCAAAAGTAGATTTAAAAGATTCAAAAGCTGTTGATATGTGGAATGCACCATCGGGTGCAATTTATATGTTAGTCACTGTTCCTGAAGCAAATGTCAATAAAGAAGTAAAAAAAGTTTACAAGAAAACAGTAGATTCAAGTTTTAAAAATGATGATGCACTTTGGCAGCAGTTTCAATCAAAACAGGCCTTAGAAAATTTAGACAAAGAATTTCCAACACAATAATAATCCTCTTAACTGCCCGTCAAACGGGTAGTTTATCTACTCAACCCCATTTAACTTGTAATTTAGCTATAATTTCAAAAATATTTTATAACTCTTCGCAAGTTTACAAGGTTCACTCATGAAAAAAATCGCAATTATCGGCCGTCCAAATGTTGGAAAAAGCTCACTATTTAATCGTTTAATTAAAAAACGCGATGCAATTACTTCAGACTTAGCCGGAACAACACGTGATGTAAAACGTAAAACGGCTGTCATAATTGACAAAGAGGCTGAACTTTTAGATACAGGCGGACTCGACAAAGGCTGTGAACTCTTTGATAAAATAAAAGAGATGTCTTTAAAAGCTGCTTACAAAGCTGATATCATTCTTTTTATGGTAGACGGAAAAGGTTTGCCTGAAGAAGAAGACAAAAAACTTTTTTATGAGCTTCAGGCAATGGGAAAAGATATTGCACTTGTAGTAAACAAAATAGACAATGATAAAATGAAAGAAAAGCTGTGGGAATTTTATGAGTTTGGAACAGATGCTATATTTGGTATTTCTGTAGCACATAACAGAAACACCGTGGAACTGCTTGACTGGATTCATGACAAACTTCCTGAGAGTGACCTTGTAAAAGAGGAAGAAGATACTGTTCAAGTCGTTGAAGAAAAAGAAGAAGAACTGGATGATGAAGAGTTCTTCGCACAATATGCCGGTGACGAAGAAGAAGATGACGGTTATATTTACTGGGATGAAGAAGAAGTAGAAGACAACTCAATTTTTGCACAAAATGACCGCATTAAAGAGTTTGATGAAAACGACATTAACCATATTAAAATTGCAATTATCGGTCGTACAAATGTTGGAAAGAGTTCTCTTCTTAACGCCCTTTTAGGCGAAGAACGCTCCGTTGTAAGTTCTGTTGCAGGAACCACTATTGACCCTATTGATGAGACCATAGTTTACAAAGACAAACAGCTTACTTTTGTTGATACAGCAGGTCTTCGTCGTCGAGGTAAGATTGTCGGCATTGAAAAATTTGCACTTATGCGCACAAAAGAGATGCTTGAGAATGCGAACATGGCACTTGTCGTCCTTGATGCCAGTGAGCCGTTTTTAGATTTAGATGAGAAAATAGCAGGGCTGGTCGATCAAAACAGACTTGCATGTATAATAGTTCTCAATAAATGGGACATTGCAAAGAGAGAAGATCATGATAAAATCATTAAAGAAGTGCGTGACAGGTTTAAGTTTTTAGCTTATGCACCTATAATTACTCTTTCTGCAAAAAGTCATCAAAGAGTTGATAAACTCCATGACATGATTTTAGAAATAAATGAAAACTATTCACAAAGAATTACTACTTCTCAACTCAATGAAGTAGTCGAACGCGCACTTCGCCGTCATACCCTTCCAAGTATGCATGGGCAGGTAATTCGCATCTACTATGCAACGCAGTATGAGACGAGACCGCCAAAAATAGCTATAGTTATGAATAAACCAAAAGGTCTGCATTTTACATATAGACGTTATCTGACAAATAAGCTTCGTGAAGCATTTAATTTTACGGGAACACCGTTGCTTTTTAAAGCTAAAAAGCGTGGAGACAAATAGATGAGCTACGCACTCGCTTTTACCTTCTTACTTGGCGGGCTTGGATTAAGTCTCTTAAGTATATATTTTTATAAGAAAATGAGAGAAGAAGAAAATTTTAAAAAAGATGATAAATAATCATCTTTTTAAAAAGGTTTAAAAACCACCATTGCTACAATAAACAACATTAATATTGTAGGAACTTCATTATACATTCGAAAGAATTTTCCGCTTTTTGTACATCTGTCTTCTAAAAATTCTACTCTGTATTTATTGAGTGAATAAAAATATACTATCAAAAAAGCCACCAATAAAAGCTTTACATGTAACCATGGTGCGCTCATCCATCCACCCAAGTATATAAGCCCTGCACCGCTCAGTACAGTAGCCCACATTGCAGGTACACCAATGTATTTAAAAAGTTTCATCTCTTGAATTTTTGCTACTTCAATAAAACCTTTGTTATCAATATTTTCAGCATGATAAACAAAAAGTCTAGGCAGATAAAATAAAACTGCAAACCATGAGATAAAAGAAATTACATGAAACCATAAAAGCCAATTATACATCTATAAACACCTAAAAGTTTTTTTCTACATAAATACATTCATAGTTTGAACCACCATGTTTGACATTATGTATAAGTCCGAAAATCCCTGAACGATGTTTTAGTAGAACACCAACATATGTTTCATTCAGTGCTTTATACTTAATAAGTTTTCCAAGGTCAAAATCAAGACTAACATCCAGATAATTTAAATAGTGTGAATTGTTGTCATTATGAAGTTGTGCATCGATCTGCTCGATTTCCAAAATACGATTTGTATAAGAGACACCTTCACCAAAGCCAAACCGAACTCTATTTTTGTAAAAATCAAGATTGTAGTAAGCTTTTATGTAAAGGTCTGCACCATATATATCATCTTGAATTGTTTCTTCATAATATGTCAACCCGCCTTTGAGATATAAATCTATCGGCCAGTCAAAAAGATCTTTCTTTAATAGATACCCTCCGTCAAGATTGTAAGCTTTTAAATCATCTCTATATTGACCAAAGCTTCCTGTTGCTATATCAGCAGCAGAATATAATGTAGGTTTTCCTACGGCCACTCTCATTGAATAATTATTTTGAGCAGCAATCAGATTCAGCCCTAAAAGTAATAATAGTAATAATTTCATATATTCCCTTGCCTTATGCGTCTATAGGTTCTAAATCTTTAATAGAAGGACCTTTATGATCAGTCACTTTATCATGAAGGCGACGAAGTGCTTTACTTGCACGATCAATTGCAATATCAATAGCGGCGTCCAGATCCTGATGATGCTCACTTATTATAATTGGTGCGGTGTGGGCAACATGAATTTCAAATTCAACTAATACTCCACCTTTTTCAGGAGAAAGCATACAATTTACTCTTGTAATATCCAAAGAAAACTTTTTAAATTTTTCAATACCTTGCTCTATATGTGTCTTTTTCTCATCATGTAATGTTATATCTTTTGAACGAATTTGTACTATCATCATAAATCCTTTAATTGAAAGCCATAAGGCTTAATTATATTTAACTATATAATAGCAAAATAAAGCTGAGATGGGTATAATACGCCTTAAAAAATCAGGAATATATATAATGAGAGTTTTAACAGGTATTCAACCCTCAGGTGATTTACATATAGGAAACTATTTTGGCTCCATAAAACAGATGGTCGATGCGCAAAATAATAATGACACTTTTGCTTTTATAGCTAACTACCATGCACAGACAAGCGTTAAAGACGGCAAAAGACTCGCCGAACTTACAATGCAGTCAGCAACAGATTTTTTAGCACTTGGCATTGACCCGCAAAAATCAACTTTTTGGATACAGTCCGATGTCAAAGAGGTGCTAGAACTCTACTGGGTACTTTCATCTTTCACTCCTATGGGACTGCTTGAACGTGCACACAGCTATAAAGACAAAACTGCAAAAGGAATAGCCGCCAACCATTCGCTTTTTTCTTATCCTGTATTAATGGCAGCCGATATTTTGCTCTATCAACCTGATATTGTTCCTGTGGGAAAAGATCAGATTCAGCATGTTGAAATTGCCAGGGATATTGCAATAAAATTCAATAACGAATATGGTGATATTTTTAAACTTCCAGAGTATAAAATAGAAGCCAATGTCGCAACAGTTCCCGGAACTGACGGACAAAAAATGTCAAAAAGTTACAAAAACACAGTAAATATTTTCGGTGAAGAGAAAAAACAATTAAAGACAATTAAAAAAATTGTTACAGAGCAAATAGCATTAGAAGAACCTAAAGAGTACGAAAGTTGTAATGTTTACAATATGGCAAAACTCTTTTTAAATGAAAATGAGTGTCAAGAACTGCAAGAGAGATACAAAAAAGGCGGTGAAGGCCATGGGCACTTTAAACTTTACCTGCATGATGTAATTTGGGAGTATTTCAAACCTTATAGACAAAGAAGAGAATACTATGCAGCACATCAAGATGAAGTAAGAGATATTCTTAAACTCGGTGCAGCAAAAGCACAGGAAGTGGCACTGCCTATGATAGACAACATTCGAAGTTTAACAGGGATTAAATATTAGATTATTTTTATAAATTAAGTTATAATACTCATTAATAACAATAATAGGAAAATAAAATGCGTTTAATTTTACTAGCTCTACTTTTACTCATAAACTTGGAGGCTAAATCTTTATTTAGCAATGATACACAAGCTCAAACAAGTAAATATGTTGATAATTTAAAAGATCTAATTATAGCAACACAAAAGACGAGAGGTTTAACAAACTCTTACTTAAACGGGAATACTGCGGCTATGTTATTAGTATATTCAAACAGAGATGACATGAAGCAAGCAATAGGAAACATGGAGTCTTTTTCATTGGCTTCAGATCCTGTAATAAACACCAGAGCTACAAAAATCTCCCAAGCACTTGTGAAACTCAATCACAAGGCATTTAAACAAAAGCCTCAAAAATCTTTTTCAGATTACACAGAGCAGATTGAACAAACTCTGATGCTAGCACAAAGCGTGAACAAAAGGTTTTCCAAAGATTTAACACCTTTTGCTAAGAAGACTTCTTATGTAATGATGGAAATAATACTTCCTATGACCGAATACACCGGAAGACTTAGAGGTTTTGGTGCAGGTATTGCAGCAAAAGGAAAAATAACAAAAAAAGAGATTGAGAATATTAAAGCATTAGCCTATCAACTACAATCTTCAAATAAAAAATTGCAGGAAGAAATGACCCAAGTAGTTGAGAAATATACCAAAAAACTGCCACTCACTATAAGTTCGGAATTGTCTTTGATTAACAAAGATGTCAAAGAATATACACTATTTGCAACTCAAGACCTTGTATCACATCCAAAACGTGTAAATCCTGACAAATATTTTGACAAAGGAACAGAATTGATTTCAGATATTATAAAAGCCTATGATACGCTGAACAAAGCTATACTAGAAGATTCAAAAGGATGGCTTTAGCCTCTTTTTGAATTTAACCAGACCATAAGCCCTTTTTGCGCATGCAGTCTATTTTCGGCTTCTGCAAACACAATATCTGCATTATTTTCTAATAATTCTTCACTTACTTCCTGTCCTCGATATGCTGGAAGACAATGTAGTAATTTTGCATTTTTCTGAGCTAAACACATCATCAACCCATCAACCATAAAACCATCAAAATCTTTTATTCGCTGCTCTTTTTCATCCTCTTGACCCATTGAAGCCCATGTATCTGTTGTCACTATCGTTGCATGACGGACTGCTTCTTTTGGATCATTCATTACTTTTATAACAGCGCCGCTCTCTTTTGCTATATCAAGTGCATCACGAAGCACAGCTTCATCAACTTCATAGCCTTTAGGTGTTG
>CAZDEM010000019.1:0-2254 GCA_964504315.1 uncultured Sulfurimonas sp. | reverse complement strand
ATATCAAGTGCATCACGAAGCACAGCTTCATCAACTTCATAGCCTTTAGGTGTTGCGATACGAAGTTCAAAACCTAATTTTGCAGCAAGCATCAACCAGGAATTTGTCATATTATTTCCATCACCTACATAAGCGACAACTGCATTTTTCGCCATTCCAAATTCTATCATCGTCATATAATCAGCTAAAAGTTGTACCGGGTGGTAAGAATCAGTAAGACCATTGATAACAGGTACTTTAGAGTAAGATGCAAACTCCTCTATCATTGAGTGCTCGAACGTTCGTATCATAACCATATCACACATACTCGATATTACTCTTGCCGTATCTTTGACGGGTTCCCCGCGTCCCAAGTGAATATCACGGTTTGAAAGGAAAAGTGCATGTCCTCCTAACTGAAACATACCGGTTTCAAAGCTCACACGCGTTCTTGTTGAACTTTTTTCAAATATCATAGCAAGTGTTTGCATTTCAAGTTCTTTGTTATAAATACCGGCTTTTAAATCTTTCTTTATTTGTAGTCCGATATTTACAATCTCTAAAATCTCTTCTTTGCTAAAATCTTTGAGTGTTAAAAAATGTCTCACAATATATTCCTAATTTTTGTTTATAGGCTATTTTAATATACTTTTCTTTAAATTAGCTATTTTTTAGCATTTTTGCAACTTCTTTTGCGTGATATGAGATAATTATGTCAGCACCCGCGCGCTTAAAAGCAATCATCGTCTCCATAACAACCCGTTCATAATCAATTAAATCATTCATTCCTGCAAATTTGAGCATTGCATACTCACCGCTCACATTATACACAGCCATAGGCAGCGTTGTATTGTCTTTTATCTCTCGCACAATGTCTAAATAAGCAAGTGCCGGTTTTACCATTAAAATATCAGCGCCCTGCTCTTCATCAGAAATACTCTCTGCAATCGCTTCACGGCGGTTTGCCGGATCCATCTGGTATGATGCACGATCGCCAAAACTAGGAGTTGATTCAGCCACATCACGAAATGGCCCATAGTACCCGCTTGCAAATTTTGTAGAGTATGCCATTATAGGTAAATCTTTATATCCTGCTCTGTCAAGTGATGTACGCAGCGTTTGTATAATCCCGTCCATCATTCCGGAAGGCGCTATCATATCGGCTCCGGCTTTTGCATGAATAATCGCCTGCTGTCCTGAAATTTCCAGGGTAGCATCATTATCAACCGTTTCATGCACTTCATCGATAATACCACAATGTCCATGATCAGTATACTCGCAAAAACACAAGTCCGTTACAACAAACATATCCGGATGTGCTTTTTTTATTTCACGTACCGCTGAAGCAATAATACCGTGTTCACATAAAGCATCACTGCCTATAGAATCTTTTACATCAGGAATACCAAATAGAATAATAGAGTAAATACCCAGCTCTTTTAACTCTTGACACTCTTGTACAGCCACATCTATACTCATCTGATATACACCGGGCATAGATGCCACTTCTGTTTTAATATCTTCTCCGCTGCGTACGAAAAGCGGGTAGATAAAATCATCTGTACTGACATGTGTTTCTCGCACAAGCGCACGAAGATGTTTATTTAAACGAGTTCTACGAAATCTTTGAAACATTTTAAACCTTTTTTTTGCTATAATAATTCTTACTAAAATATTTTACCCTTTTAAAGATTAAATAATGAATATAAAAATTTCTGACATTGCAAATTTACCATCAAGATTTGGTGATTTTAAAGTACAAGCATTTAAACAAGGACAAAAAGAGCATCTTGTAGTCCTTGCAAAAGAATTAGCCGAAGTGCCTATAGTGCGCGTTCACTCCGAGTGTCTTACAGGTGATGCCATCGGCAGTTTGAAATGCGACTGCCGTGACCAGCTGGAGTATGGTCTCAAAATGGCAGATGAAACCGGCGGAATGGTAATCTATCTGAGGCAAGAAGGGCGTGATATAGGGCTTTTAAACAAAATAAATGCCTATGCCCTGCAAGACAAAGGACTCAATACAATAGAGGCCAACCATCAGCTTGGTTTTGCTGCGGATGAGAGAACTTATGAAGCTGTTACCTTTATTCTCAATCATTACAATATCAAAAAAATAAAACTACTTACGAACAATCCGGACAAAATAAACTCTATCAGCGGTGTTGAGATAATTGAACGAATTCCTATAATTATGAAACCAAATAAGCACAATGCCGGATACCTTGACGTCAAGCGTGATGGAATGGGACATCTCTTATAAAGATTAATGAAA
>CAZDEM010000018.1:13377-15685 GCA_964504315.1 uncultured Sulfurimonas sp. | reverse complement strand
CAACAAAGAAAAAAATTATCACATATATCATCAAAAACTCTCACCTCTGGCTATGGAATCACGAAAGTATTTCAAAACTTTTGTAAAAAACAAAAAAGAGCAATTTCGTAAAGATATGGATGCTATGAGAAATACCATTACATTTTATAAATTATTTGTACTTGGATCAAGTTTTTTAATTATCATTATTTTATTTTTACTCACTACAAAAATCAGAACTTCTATGGTCTCGGGCATCAATAGATTCAGATGTTTGATAGAGACTGCCTCAAATGGTGATTTTAGCAAAAAAGATGAAATCAGAACACATGGAGATACGGAACTCGATGCTATGGGTAAAGCACTTAAAACCCTTATAGAACATACTGAAAATATGATTCATGAAGTAAACAGTGCTATAACAAATGCATCACAAGGTGATTTCACGAACCCCATAAACACCGACGACATGCATGGGGAATTTTTGGTAGCTATACAAAACGTCAGTAAGAGCATACACTTTATGCATGAACAATATCAAAAATCACAAAGAGATGCATTTAATTCCAAACTCAGTGTTAAAAGTGTCAATGTATCTGAATCACTCACCGTTATTCAATCTGATTTAAAAAGAAATATAAACAATATTAAAGCAGTAACAAATTCTACAGACTCTGCTGCAAAACTGGCAAATGATTCTAGAGAAAACATTAATGATGTAGTCAGTGAACTACACGAACTTAACGAACAAGTAGGCACAAACCATGCAAATATAGATGAACTTGCTTCTCAAACAAACAATATTACTTCGGTTATAGAACTTATTACGGATATTGCGGACCAAACAAACTTACTTGCCCTAAATGCTGCCATAGAAGCGGCTCGTGCGGGTGAACATGGCCGCGGTTTTGCGGTTGTTGCGGATGAAGTAAGAAAACTTGCAGAGCGTACACACAAAGCGACAAGTGAAATTTCAATCTCTATAAAATCACTCCAGCAGGGTATGAGTGAAATTCAAACAAGTTCTGAAGTAATGAAAGAGACAGTAGATGCTTCTACAGGCAAAATAGAAGAGTTTGAGACAACACTGATAGAACTCAGCGACAATTCTACTAAAATAGTTGACCAGTCCTACTTTATGGAAAACAGCATATTTGTAGTCTTGGCAAAAATAGATCATATTTTATACAAATCCCGTGCATACAACTCTTTAATATCTTTGAAAAAAGTCTTAAAAGCTGTTTCTTCACATGAATGTAATCTCGGAAAGTGGTATGATCACGAAGGAAAAGAGCGATTTAACAATACTGCGGCATATCCTAAAATGGCAAAACCACATAATATTGTACATACAAATGCGAACAAAAACCTATCATACCTTGAGGTACAAAGTCCCGATGAAGAGGTACTACAGCATTCAGATGAAATTCTTCACAATTTTGAAGAGATGGAAAATGCTTCTGAAGAGCTTTTTACACTTTTGGATACTATGCTTGTTGAGTCAAGAGAGAAATAAGCAGATACAACCCCACCCTTTTTACTCCCACTCCTCATATTTGGAGAGGGAATGTTTATCTTTTTTATAGCGCTTGGCATTTTTACTTTTTTCAAATTGGTTTGCACTGTAAAGCAATTCTTCTTTAATATTATCAATATCTTCATCAGAGTCTTTATAAGCAATCATCTTTTTCACAAGTTGCTGTAAATCTTGAAGTTCTCCCTTATACAACTGAACTTCTTCAACACGATTAAGAAGCTTTAGAGCATTGTCAATTTTTTTATTGTATTTTTCATTATCCAATGGATCACTGTTGGACAAATATGACAAAATACTTTTTTGAAACCTTTGCAATGCTCTTATATAACGAAGTCTATTTGCATTCTCGATTACCTTTTTAGATGCTGCCATTTTCGTCCTATTGTTTATTTGTTAGTATAATTATATCTAAGAACTCGAACAATATATGGAGAAAATAATGAAAAAAATAATTTTTATGCTTATGATGCTTACTATGAGTTTATTTGCTGAAGTACAAAACGAATTTATATCAAAAGAATTGCTCAAACAAAACATCCCTATCGTTGACATTAGAACACCCGGCGAGTGGAAGCAGACCGGCCTTTTAAAAGGTGCCATTCCCATCATGTTTTGGGATGCAAAAGGGAATTATGATGCAAAAAAATTCTTAAATGAATTAAATAAAAAGGTTGACACTACAAAACCTTTTGCCCTTATCTGCCATACAGGCAGCAGAACTTCTATGGTCGCTCCATGGCTGGCAAAAGAATTTGGATATAAGGTCATTAACTTAAAAGGCGGCATGCAATA
>CAZDEM010000018.1:12142-13277 GCA_964504315.1 uncultured Sulfurimonas sp. | reverse complement strand
TCCAAATTCACCGTATATCTACTCAAATATGTACCTAAATCACTTAAATCTACTGGTACATAATTTTCACATTTTTCTTCATCAAGTTTGGTTCTTAATAATTTTTTTGCCTCATTAGACTGTGCAAGTGTAAAAGCCAATGTTTTGAGACTTAAAAAATCACTCCATTGTAAAAAAATTTCAGGAGTCAGGGTATCAATATATTTCCCTTCAGGTGTAAAAAGTAAATCATTATCTCGAAGAGGTACCAATACCGATAAAATAGCACGCGAAAAAGGTACAATTTTATCACTCCAGAAGGGAGATTCATTTCTTGTTTTGAGTTCTTTGTCAATTTCATTTACTATTGTATCTACACTTTCATTTTTAAAAAGTTCATATGTTTCTTGTTTCATAATTTAATCCATTAAATATTTTTCCTAATCATACACTTTTAGTATATAATTTCACATTTAAAAAGGAGAGAGAGTATGAAATTAAATAAAAGTTTTATGACAAACCTGATTGCACTGCTTCTTGTTGGAATTTCTTTTATGGTTCCGGTGTATCAAGAGTTCTTTTTATATACAGGTCTGTTTGCACTCTCAGGTGCCTTGACAAATCAATTAGCAATTCATATGCTTTTTGAAAAAGTACCTTTTTTATATGGATCTGGTGTCATTGTAGAGAGATTTGAAACATTTAAAAGTGCTATTAAAAACCTTATTATGAATGAGTTTTTTACAAAAGAGCAGTTAGAAAAGTTTTTTGTCAATGAAGAAAAAAAGATAGATTTGGAACCTATAATTGAAGAAACTGACTTTACACCTGCCTTTGATGCCTTAAGCAAGACAGTAATGGAGTCCTCTTTTGGCGGAATGCTTGGTATGTTTGGAGGAGAGAGTGCTTTAAATGCTTTAAAAGACCCTTTTACATGTAAACTGAAATCAGCAGTCATTAAAATAGTCCGCTCAAATGCATTTAATGACACCCTGCAGCAACACCTGCAAAGTTCATCATTGAATGATGATATGATAAAATCAATCGAAAAAGTCATAGATGCAAGACTAAACGAACTGACCCCTCAAATGGTCAAAGAAATCGTGCAAAAAATGATACGTGAACATCTTGACTGGCTGGTTGTCTGGGGTGGAGT
>CAZDEM010000018.1:1156-12042 GCA_964504315.1 uncultured Sulfurimonas sp. | reverse complement strand
ACCTCTATCGTAACATCATCACCAACTATCAAAACATCACCAGCGATAATTTTAGCCCGTTTTCTCAGCTCAACTTCACCATTTCTCAAAACATAGCCTTCAGCTACAATCATTTTGGCCTGTGCGCCACTGTCAACAAGATCCAGCACTTTTAATAATTTAAAAAGTTCTATATAATCGTCTTTTAATTCAAATTTCATTTATTCCCCATCTATTTAATTTTTCAGAATAATAGCTAAATTTACACAAAAGTGCATATATTAATTATCAATAATATTTAACTTTTTTGCTCGTGATAATTTTTTTATTTCATATTCACGCTTTGAAGCGATGCTTCTATTTTCACATTTTTCATTATATACTAATATTACCGGTCTTCTAATTTTTGTATATTTTGCGCCTTTATCTGAATTATTATGTTCAAATACTCGTCGCTCTAAATCTGTAGTTATCCCCGTGTATAGGCTATTGTCACTACATTGTAAAATATAAACATAATATGCCACTTTTACATCCTTTGAGCGAACTATATCATAATTAAAGTGTCATTTTGTAACAATTTATCAAGAATACATAGGTTTAGTTGTAAATAATAAAAAGTTATATTATAATATGGACTTAATTTATCACAAACTAGTCACTTTTTTTTAACACAGGAAAAGCATATGGAAAAACACAGAGTAATAATTGTTGAAGATGATGAAATCACATCACTAAATTTAAATATGTCTTTACAAAAGCATGGATATAGTGTAGTAGCAATGTGTGATAATGCTTCCCAAGCAAAAAATAAAATAGCTACGCATAATCCGGATGTTATTATTATTGACATCTCTTTACAAGAAAGTAATGATGGTATTGAACTTGCAAAAACTATAAAAGAAAAGTACGACATTCCTTTTATTTATTTAACATCATACAGTGATGACGACATTATTGCCCAGGCAAAACTGACTGAACCTTATGGGTATATCGTAAAGCCTTTTGATCCGGGTTCTTTACATGCAACTATACAAATGGCTTTGTTTAAATACCAGCAGGAAAATGAAAGAAGAGAAAATATTGATTCACTCAAAGTAGATAAACTAAACCTTGAAAAACTGCTTTATTCCAAACGTTCATCTGATAAGCCTATTGTCCCTTTTGGCGGCGGTGATTATCATCTCGATATTAGTATATGTGAGACTTTCTACAAAGGAAAGAAGATAAAGCTTACAAAAAAAGAAAATGCATTTTTGCGACTTCTCGTTGCCCAACTTGGACTCGTTGTATCGTTTGAGCAGGCAATGAATTATGTCTGGGATGAGCACGGTGCTACTGAAAACAGTGTAAGAACTCTAGTCTGGCGACTGAGAAACAAACTTGAAACAGATATTATAAAAAATGCCTCAGGAATTGGTTATTATATAGAAGAGTAAATTAGTTTACTTTGATTGAGGCAATCTTTTTTTCTATTTCTTCAAATGTTTTTTCATAATGATAATCCACATTTTCAAGTTTTGCCATCTTCTCAATTTCATTCGCATTTTTTTGTAAAATTTCGATTCTAAAATTTCCACTTGACCCTTTAATGCTGTGAGATAAAAGAGCTATTTTTTTAAAATTTCGAATTTTAATAGCTTGCGCAAGATCTATCATCGTGTTTTTCATTTTTTTTATAAATAATGTCAAAAGCATAATAAGTTCATCCTCATTCAACATCAACTCTTTCATCAATTTTTTAGAATCTAAGCCGATAATCTCTTTTTGACTTACTAAGGATACATCAGTTTTATCTTCATACGTCACACTGTATGAATCTAATTTCAAATACGCCATGAAAACACGCTCTAACTCTTTCAAGATCAAAGGTTTTCCCAAAAATGTGTCAAATCCATTAAGAAGACCTCTTTCTTTACTTCCCTTTAACACATTAGCAGTCAATGCCGAAACAGGTGTATGACTTATACCCTTTGTCTCTTCATATTTTATGATTTTTGCTACAGCCTGAGTACCATTCATAACAGGCATCTGTTCGTCCATAAGTATTAAATCATATGTATTGAGTTTGTAAAGAGCAACTGCTTCTTGCCCATTAACAGCCAAATCAAATGTTAACCCGTATTTACTCAAAATAATTTTTATAAGTTCCTGATTCGCTTCATTGTCTTCGGCTACTAAAATATGCCCTTTAAATTTATTGGATATTTTTTTATCATGTGTTAAAGACAGTTCCGGATTAAGCAATTCATTAAATATTCTATGGATTTTAGAACAATATAAAGGAAAGCACATTGCATTAATATGATTGTATTGCTCGTATGTATCATACTCTCTGCTCATCAATGCTATGTATTTTTTTTCTGAAGTAATTATCTCTTTTTTCATTTGTGCATCACACTCTTCATGCACAAATACACATATATCAAATTCACAATCGAGTGTATCAACAACACTAATGTCCATCGCAAAAATTTCGGCATATTTTATAAAAGATTCATGTCTAAAATCTAAAACCTTATCTTTTGCGTAAACAACCATTTTTAATTTTTGAAAATCACTTATATCATTAAAAATCTGACATTCATCATTTTGAACTTCTACAGGAATGTCCAACCAAAAAGTACTGCCCTGCCCGACTTTTGAATCTACATGAACGCTGCCATGCATTAATTCGGCAAGTTGATGTGATATACACAGTCCTAAACCTGTTCCTTCTTTATTGTTATTTTCACTCGATTGCGCCTGTGTAAAAGCAACAAATATATTTTCTAAATCTGCTTTATTTATACCTATACCATTATCATTTACGCTGATTTTGAGTTGTTTGTCATGACAGCTTGCTTCAACTTTTATAACGCCTCCAACGGGTGTAAATTTAATGGCATTACTTAAGAAATTAGAGACAATTTGCTTAATTCTAAGAACATCACCAAATAACTCTTTTGGAATCCTGGGGTCTATAAATGAGGTAATAGTAATATCTTTAGAATTGGCACTTGCTACAAAAAGCTCCATTGTGTGACTTAATTCTTCATGCAGAGAAAAAACTTTTGGCTCAATATTAAACTCACCGCTTCTGAGTTTTGAAAAATCCAAAATATCATTGATAATGCTCAATAAATTTTCACCGCTGTTTAATATAATATCTAAATAATTTCTATGTTTGTTAGAAATATCTTCATCCATTAAAAGGTTAACGAAACCTAAAATAGCATTAAGCGGTGTGCGTATTTCATGTGACATATTGGAGAGAAAATACTCTTTTGCTTGAGCAGCACGTAAAGCTTCTTGTCTTGCATCTATAAGCTTTTGAAAAATACTATCTGTATAATATTTTAAAATACCTTTAAAATTTTTGTCAAATATATAAGAGATATCTTCAAATATCTCTTTTGAATTTACCTTGGCATCATAGGTAAATTCTATCATAGAACGACGAAAGTTACTGCATATTTCAAACAACTCATCGGCACTTATTTCACGAAACTTTAAATATGCCAAAAACTCCTGCATAACGGGACAGTCTCCAATATCTCTGCTGCCTGCTATGACACCCATAAAGTAATCAAAAACACCGCTGGCATATTTCTCTATAAATTCATTTTCATTTATCTCATGTAAACTCAATATTTCTTTAACAGATGCATACGATATCCATTGATTTAATATATCTACTTTAGAGGTTATAAATACATTCTTTACAGCCTTTAAATGCACAATGCGTTCTTCCATCTACTGCTCCGTTTATGTTACATGTAACAAGAAGTATGATGCAGTTACGATAACAGCTAACTTTACTAAAGATATGATGGTAGTTGCAACAATGTTTCCTAACTGGCAGCTATCACATGATATATGCAGTTTTCCTTCATATTGTGCATAAAAGAAATACACAACATTGAGACAAATCACTCCGTATGCCCCATACAATTGGTAATCCCACAAGTTTTGTAAGATTTGTGTATTTTTAATAAAAAAAGATACCGCAAGAGGAAGAAGCATGACAATCATAAGAATATTGATAAATTTCAAAATCTTATCTCTATAAAATGTTGTAGGACAATAATCAGCATTGGTAGTATTTATACCATTTTCCAAGTTTCTTTCAAACTTCTCTTTTTCTTCTTTGGACATTTTTTGAATAAATGTAGCCCCAAATGTATAGTCGATTTTTCTTTGGATTCTTATGGAAAATTCTCCACTTGCCTGCATGGATTTGTCATTGCCGTTTCTGTCTTGATAAATTACGCTGATAGTATCAAATCTTTGTATTTGTGCTGTTTTATTAGGATAGTAAGCAGTTGATTCTGTAGTTGTGAGCGTACCGTTATGAGTGATTAGACGAGGGTTAATCATCTCAATCAATGTTCCGTCATCATCTTTTACAACGATAACATTATAATAGTTTCCAATTTGATAAGCACTTAAAGCGTCTAAATTATTTTCATTGATAGTATCTTTGAGATCTTCTATCAAGGCAAATAACTTATCATCAAAAAGTCGTACATCTGTGGCATATTCAACGCTAAGGGGTGCAGGATGCTTTATAATCTCTCTTATCATTGTTGTTGTGCCTTTTTGATTAAAAAATAGTGAAAGAAAAGAGTCTTGAAAATAAATTCAAGACTCAAAAATATTAGTGGCTTTTACCAACCACTATAATCATTTTAATATTGATTGCAACAAATCTAATAAACTGCCATATTACACATGTTCTCATTGCACGTGCAAATTTACCCGGTATCATTGTTAAATTAAACTGCTCTTTTTGAAAATTTACTTCTTCTTCTACTAATTTACTTTCGCTCATATTGTCTCCTTTTTTTTATTCTGGAATTAATGTCCAGCCTGGATTTAGTTTTGCTTTATAGATAAACAAGAAATGTAAAATATGTTTAATCCAATGTCCAGCAAGACCAATTTCACCAAATGTATAATCCGTGTCACGACCTGTTCCCGGATATTTTTCAAAGTCAGGAACAACAGGATAAACTGTCATCGCAGCAGCAGTACCGTCAAAAACACCTTTACCGGCACTTGCAACACAAGCAGCACCCATTTCAGCCATAGAAGCTTCATGTAAATGAGCATTATCCCCTTTGGTCATTAAATCAACTACAGAATGAGCAACCGCTTTACCGATGATACCTGAAGGCATACCTGTTCGAGGCGGTGTAGGATTAATCGGTGTTCCATTTGGAGATTTCATTGGTTTAGAAATAATATGCGGTGGTGCAAAAGCAATACCTGCAGCAAACATATTTTTATATGTAGGATTTTGGTATGTTCTTGGCCAGTCACTTGCTTTCCACTCCGCATAAGGTTTAGGAGTATAATCAGCATCAACTTTCATAAAACCATTTGGAGCAAATACCGTACCTGTAATATCTTCACCGGCTTTGTCATAAGCTTTTAAACCAACACCAGCAAACGGTGGTATAAGCATTGAAAAATCGAATTCCTCTTCACCCATACTTCCATCAAGTAATTCATAATGAACTTTGCCCGGTTCTACTTTATTCACATGCGCACCTATTAACCAGTCAACACTACGCTCAGCAAACAGTGACTCTGCAAAAAGTTTTGAAGATACTACATATCCGCCAACTTTCATGTGAAGTCCACCCATACCAAAATCACCTAAGAAAGACTCATTTGAAATCCATTTCATATCTGCCATGTTACGAACACCGGCTTTTCTTAACTCATGTTCTATATTGAAAATATACTCAAATGCAGCACCTTGACATGTACACATACCGTGACCTGTACCAATTAAGAATTTTTGACGAGTTCCGCCTTTCATTTTCTCAATAGCTTCTGATAATTTTTCTGAAGCATGCACAGCATGGTCGGCAGTACAAACCGAAACTGTATGCTCACCTAAATTTGAGCCTTCGCCTAACCCTGGAGTTGCTCCGAAGTTTAGTTTCGGTCCTGTTGCATTGACAATATAATCATATTCGATATTTTCACTTTGCCCTGCTTTATCAGCACTTGTATACTCAATAGTAACAAAAGGTTTATCACTTGACTCAGAACCTTCCGGATTTAAAGAAACCGCTTTTGCCTGATAATAATTAATACCTGCTTTTGCATAAACAGGTGCTAAATCAAATGTAACTTCTTCTTTAGTCATTTGACCAACACCGACCCATATGTTTGATGGAATCCAGTTCCATTTTGCATTTGGCGTAACAACTACAACCTCATGCTCCGAGCCTAACCATTTTGCAGCGAACGTTGCCGTTGTATGACCAGCAACACCACCACCTAATACAACTAATCTTGCCATATAATTTTCCTCTCTATTTAAGTTCTTAGTAACTTTATCAAAATGATATCACAATGTTATCACAAGTATATATTATATTTTATTATAAAGTAAATAAGTTAAAAAAATAAACCTCACGAAAGCCCTATTTTAGGGCATCAAAAAATTGATCAGTTATTATTATTAAGCTTATTTTAATATTTTATCTATAATTTCAAAACTATTTTTTGAAAGCCCCTGTGTAGAAATTACACGCGAGAGCTCTTTTTTCATCAAATCTTGATTATGCTTGTTCATTTTGTCACAAACTTTAAAGGCGCCACAGAGGCCTGAGGCCATTTGCGGATTAATTTTATCTATCGCTATGATTTTATCGGCCAAAAATTTATACCCGCTTCCATCTTTAGCATGAAAATATTTATGGTTTCTTGCGAATGAGCCGACTAAAGAGCGCACAAGATTTGGAACTTTTTCATCATATACTTTATCTCTTTGCAGTTTTTCAACACGTTCTAGCACATCATATCTGCTTGAAGATGCTAAAATTGCAAAATATTTATTCATTACAAGCGTTTCATCTTTGTATTTATCATAAAAATCCTGCAATGCTGTCTGTGCATAGCTTACATGTAAGTTCTCTAAAACATCCAGTGCTACAATTCTGTCTGTCATTGTCAAAGACTCTTCGTACTGCTTTTGTGCCAGCTGGGCAACCTCATCATTTTTAAGCGCTGAGAGAATTTTCAACACTCTGTTCTTAATAGCACGCTTTGCTATATAGTCTGCTTCTAAATTTATCGATGCAGGCATATAATTTTGTTTGTAAATATCCAAAAGTTTATTTTTAAATTTCTGAGCTATATGCTTTAATAATTTGTCTTGTGCTGCATATATTTCTTCAAAATCAATCTCTTTTTGAAGTTGCATAATTGCAGAGACCGAAGGCAGTTCCAAAAGCAGTGCTTTGTATGATAAATCCACATCCAAATCTAGTAGATATCCATAAGCATCTACAAATGTTTCATCCATTTCACCTGAGTTTATCAGTTTATTTATCGTCTGCAATGCAAAATTTTGTGTCGCTTCATACTGCGTAAAACTATTTGTATCATACTTCATTAAAAAGGCATATTCATTCTTCTGTTGTTCTATAATAATCGGTGCAGAAAAATCCCGATTAATTGAAAGCACAGGTTTTGTCTCAAAGTCTTCAAAAACAAATATTTCATGCTCTTTTGAGAGTATCAATGTTTTTACCAAAACTTCCCTGCCCTGTTCATCAAGCAGTCCCATTTTCAATGGATAGTAATACGGCTCTTGTTTTTTCCCATCGACACTATCGGGAATTATTTGAGTCAATGCAAGCGTATAGACACCATTTTCAAAAGACTCTTCAACCTTAAGACGAGGTGTTCCGCTTTGGTGGTACCATTTTTTAAACGCTTCAAGGTCAATATCTCCGCCCTTGCTCATTGCCCATAAAAAATCATCTGTCGTGACTGCCTGTCCGTCAAAAGTTTCAAAATATAAATCAGTCGCATTTGTATATTTTTTCTCACCCAAAAGTGTATGCACCATGCGTATAACTTCAGCCCCTTTTTCATACACTGTTGCCGTATAAAAATTATTCATAGATATGTAAGACTCCGGCTGAATAGGATGACGCGTCGGGGAAGCATCTTCTACAAACTGCCTTTCTCTGAGTGCTTTTACATCTTCTATTCGCTGCACTTCGGATGAGTTCATATCTGCTGAGAAACATTGGTCGCGAAAAACCGTCAATCCCTCTTTGAGTGTCAACTGAAACCAGTCTCTACATGTAATGCGGTTTCCTGTCCAGTTATGAAAATATTCATGCGATATTACACTCTCAATTCCCATAAAGTTTGCATCAGTTGCGGTGTCTGTATCTGCCAGAACATAGGCCGAATTAAAGATGTTGAGTCCTTTATTTTCCATAGCTCCCATATTAAAACTGTCAACCGCTACTATATTATAAATATCCAAATCATATTCACGGCCGTATTTTTCTTCATCCCATCTCATTGCCTCTTTGAGTGAATGCATGGCATGATGGCACTTGTTTTCATTACCTAAATCACAGTAAATATTTAGAGCGACTTTATTACCGCTCATCGTTACAAATTCATCATTTATACTGCCTAAATCACCTGCAACAAGAGCAAAAAGATATGATGGCTTTGGATGTGGGTCATGCCAGGTTACCCCGTGGCGCTCATCAAAACTCTCATGACACTTTACTTTATTGCCGTTACTAAGCAAAATCGGATATTTTTTCTTCTCTGCAATAACGGTCGTCGTAAACACACTCATAATATCTGGACGATCCAGGTAAGGCGTAATAGAGCGAAAGCCCTCAGGCTCATTTTGTGTACAGAAAATATCACCTGATTTATACAAGCCTTCGAGTTCTGTATTATTCTGCGGGTATATTTTGTTTTTTATTTTTATTTCAAATTCGGTCGGAACATTTATAATAGTAAGCTTCTCTTCTTCTATAATATAACGACTCTCCTGCAGTTTCAAGCCGTTTAAAGAGACTTCCAAGAGCTCCAAATTGACCGCATCAAGCTTTAAATCTTTTTCATTCATATCTGCTTTTGATATCTGCATACTATTTGTTACAACAGTCTCTTCTTCAAACAACTCAAACGTTAAATCTACTGTTTTTATTGCATATGCAGGTTTCTTGTAATCTTTTAAATATTTTGCTTGTGCTTTTCTCATTATTTTGCATCCCGTTTGGTCGTTTTTCTCTTTTTCTTTGAAACCATACCTGTCGTATTTTTATTATATTGACGCACTTTTTTATTGTCAAGTTTTTTATGCTCAGCTTTAAGTTTGACTTCATCCACATCTTTTCTTCGAATATTGGGATCAGGTTCAAAACCTTCTACCGTTTCTTGCGGTATTTTTTGACCTATAAGCTTTTCTATATCTTTTATGTCATACTTTTCATAAATATCTATAAGAGAAATCGCTTCACCCTCACGTCCGGCACGCCCTGTTCTTCCTACCCGATGCACATAATCTTCCGGGATTGACGGGAGTTCATAGTTGATTACATACGGCAGTTCTTCTATGTCAAGCCCGCGTGAAGCAATGTCTGTTGCCACCAAAACCCTGATTTTGCCCTCTTTAAACTGGTTAAGCGTTTTGAGGCGGTTTGCTTTTGTTCTGTCGCCGTGAATCACGCCGCATTTCAATCCGTCTTTTTTCAACTCTTCGCTCAGTGCATCAGCACTGACTTTAGTTCGAGTAAATACTAAAACCTGAGGAAAATTTCTTGAACCTATCAAGTAAGCCAAAAGCTCGGCTTTTCTTACAGTATCTACAAGATATGCCACCTGATTAATCGTATCTACCGTCGTATTTTTCTTCGCTGTTTCGATAAATGCAGGCTTTGTTAAGATAAGCTTAGAAAGTTTTCGTACCTTATCACTGAAAGTAGCAGAAAAAAGAAGTGTTTGATGTCTTTTTGGCAGCAGCGGATGAATTTTTCGAATATCTTTGGTAAATCCCATATCTAACATTCTGTCTGCCTCATCAAGTACAAATACTTCGACATCTTTAAGGCTTAATCCATTTTCTATATGTTCAAGCAATCGTCCTGGTGTAGCAATAACAATTTCTGTACCTTTTTTTAAGGCCTCGCGTTGCTTTTGCAAATCTTTACCGCCAACCAAAATTGTTGTTTTTATATCCATATACTTGGAATACGCAGTAATATCCTCATGGATTTGTATACTCAATTCTCTTGTAGGAGAAAGTATTATGGCACGTACACCTTTACCTTCAACATGCTTACGCATTTTTTGCAGTATCGGCAATGCAAAAGCAGCCGTCTTACCTGTCCCGGTTTGGGCTGTAGCAAAAACATCCTTTTTCCCCAGCACCAAGGGAATAGCTCTTGTTTGAACAAGTGTTGGCTCTTTATAGCCCAAATCGTTTATAGCATCAAGCAACGGCTTAAAAACTCCCAGCTTTTCAAATGACATCTTCTTCCCTTAATTAATATATGTAATTTTAGCATATTTTATAATTTTTGTATCACATTCTTTTTATAAATTAGATAATAAAATTTAATACCTGATTAAGCAATATTTGTGATAATTTTGTGATATAATAAGAAAAAAAGTAGCCCAATGATTCAAGCTTATAAAAATTACTTACATAAACTGCTCAACTCCAATACCAATGAAGTAAGTGCAAATGAGTTAAAAGAAGCTTCAATCCTCATTGCACCAATGATAATCGGGCCTGTTAGCCTTATATGGGCATTTATTTATGCCATTTTTGGGCAATATATACCAGCAGCTATTCCTCTTTTTTACTCTCTTGTCTCTTTTTTAAATCTTTGGTGCTATAAAAGAAACGGGAATCTTTTAGTAGTTCAAAAGGTACAAATGTTATTAGTTCTCATTTTGCCTTTTTTGTTGATGTGGTCCTTGGGTGGTTTTGCACAGGGAAGTTATGTGATGATATGGGCATTCTTTGCGCCTATTGCCTCACTGGTGCATGAAAAAAAAGAAAACTCCCAGTATTGGCTCTACGCTTTCATAGCTTTAGTCGTCTTGTCCGTAGTGCTAGACCCGATTTTAATAAAAAA
>CAZDEM010000018.1:0-1056 GCA_964504315.1 uncultured Sulfurimonas sp. | reverse complement strand
TCAACGGTGATGAATTTGTATTGCTCTCAAAAGAAAGAGACCATGATATTCTCAAAAATAATATACAGTTACTTATTGAAGAGATACACAAACACCCAATTACCATAGAAGATCATGATATCTTTTTAAATATTACGGTCGGCATCTCTTTTGAAGAGACAGAGCTCCTTCTTCCAACGGCGAATATGGCATTAAAACTTGCAAAAAAAGAATCAAAAAATATAATTTTTTATAGTGATGAAGCCTCTCTCAATGAAGAATATGAAAACAATTTAAAATGGATACAAGAGATAAAAGACGCTATTTTAGATGATAGAATAGTAATGTTTTTTCAACCAATTATGGACAATAATACAAATACTATAAGCAAGTATGAAGCACTCATACGACTTATCGATAAGAAAGGCAATATAATAACTCCATGGCACTTTTTAGAAATTGCAAAAAAAGCAAAACTCTATAAAAAACTAACAAAAATCGTCGTCAAAAAAAGCTTTGAAGCATTTAAGGATAATGATTATGAATTTTCTATCAATCTAACAATTGATGATATTTTGGATAAAGACATTAAAGCATATATTTTTCAAACACTTGAAACTTATAATATCAGTGAAAGAGTTATTTTTGAAATTGTAGAGAGCGAAAGCATAGAAAATTTTGATGAAATCGAAAAATTTATACAAAAAGTAAAATCATATGGCTGTAAAATAGCTATAGATGATTTTGGAACAGGCTATTCAAACTTTGAATACCTCATGAAACTTCAAGCTGACTTTATAAAAATTGACGGTAGTATAATTAGATCAATAGTTGATGACAAACGTTCAGAAGTACTTACCTCTGTCATTGTTGCCTTTGCAAAAGAGATGAACATAAAAACAATTGGCGAGTATGTAGAAACAAAAGCAATACAAGATAAACTTGTAGAATTAGGTGTCAATAAATCACAAGGTTACTATTTTGACGAACCTAGAGCAGAAATTAAATAAAATATGGATATAATACCAATCCCTGTTAGGAACTAATAATTTAAACAAATAGAGTGTAGTATAGTAC
>CAZDEM010000017.1:0-16120 GCA_964504315.1 uncultured Sulfurimonas sp. | reverse complement strand
CTCTTCTCCTATTCCATGTTGTGACAACAACCACTCTCTTGTTACCTCTTTTTGAAAACTTTTAAAATCACCAAATTCATCTTTCATGTTTTGAGCCAATACCAAAAGTCTCGGTGCTTTTTGATTGTAAAATCCGCTTGGACGAATTTTTTCTTTTAACTCTTCTACATGTAACGTTCTAAAAGATTCTAAATCTAAAAAGTTTTCTAAGTTTTTTAACGATTTTTCTACATTTTTCCAAGTAGTGTTTTGCGTCAAAATCGCACCCACCACCACTTCAAATGTTCCGGCATTTGGCCACCACTGTTTTGGAGAGTTTTGCAGTAAACTTTTTTCTTGTAAAAAATTGTATATTTCTAAAGAATTACCGTACATGTAAACAAAGCTCTTAGCAACTTTTTCTGGCAACAAGAGAGGCAACACGAGTATTTTCACCTCTTAGGTTTATGTCATCCTTTTCTTCATAGTAAACAATATCAAGCCCAATTAAGGCATGTAAAAGTTCATTAACTCTTAAGAGATATTCAGGGTTTGCCGGTTGATTAAAATCACCGTGTGCCACAATAAAAGTTTCAAATATCAGTAAACCGTTTGGTTTGAGTGCTTCCTTAATTTGAGGGAGCAATCGTCTGCTGAGATAGTTAATATTTATAATCAAATCATACTCATTTTTCTGTAAATTATAACTATCTAAATCAACTTCTATTTTTTTTATTTTTGCATCATTTTTCACTTGAGAAAGCGCATAATCACTCAAATCAACTGCATCAACACTAAAGCCTTTTTCTGCCAAAAAATGTGTATTTCTACCAACTCCACAGGCAATATCTAAAGCTTTGCCTATATTTGCCATATCTATATATTTTTCTATTATTGGTTCCACATTTGTGCGCATCGGCTTTTCTACATGACGTATATTCCATCTCTCTTTATCTTCTAGCACTACAAACTCCTTATAAAAGTAATCAAATCTTCTTTTTTCAATGGTTTTGAATAATAATATCCTTGAAATATATCACATCCATACTCTTTAAGTTTATCAACTTGTTCTTTACTCTCTGTACCTTCAGCCAAGACATCCATGGAAAAGTTTTTACCAATGTTGATGATTGTTTTGACAAGGTTTTTATCTTTGTTTGAATACAATAGTTCATCAACAAAGGCCTTATCAATCTTGAGTTCATTGATTGGAAGCTTTGCTAAAACACTTAATGATGAATACCCTGTACCAAAGTCATCTAAAGAGAGTAAAATACCTTCTGCTCGTATTGATTTAAGTATCGGCAAAACACAATCCAGGTCTTCTATAGGTAAACGCTCCGTTACCTCCAAAGTAAGCAACGATGTATCAAACTGCACTTTATGAATCACTTCTAAAAGATTTTTGAGAAAATGATTCTCCATGAGTTGAACAATAGAAACATTGACAGAGAGCTGAAATGTCCTACCAAGTTGCGCATATATTTTTTTTATCTCCAAAAGCGAGCGATTTGTGATATAGTTGCCAAGTTCTAAAATCAATCCAGTTGCTTCGGCAATAGGAATAAAATCCTCAGGAGAGACAAAACCAAGTTTTTCATTTTCCCATCGTACAAGTGCTTCCACTCCATGGAGCGTTCCATCTGCGGCTATTTGCGGTTGATATACCACATAGATTTCATTTTTTTGCAAAGCACTTCTGAGTTCTTGCTCGATTGCGATATTGGCACTGTTTTTTTCCTGCATCTCTTTTGTGAAGAATGCATAAGAATTTTTTACTTTTTTTGCCTCGTACATAGCTATATCTGCCAAAGAGAGCAAAGTATCAAAATCATGAGCATCATCAGGGTATACAGACACACCAATGCTCGCACCCAATCTTACTTCTATGTCATCTATAATATAAGGCATAGAGATAATTGCTATCATCTCTTGCAGATTTTTAATTTGAGAATTATTAATAATAATAAATTCATCCCCTCCCTGTCGCGCCACTAAATCTTTTTCTGTAAAGAAAGCTCGTAGTCTCTTAGCAATAATAACAAGTATTTTATCTCCAAAAATATGCCCAAAAGTATCATTAATATTTTTAAAATTATCAAGATCAATAAAAATAACCTGTGCGCCCTTTTGCATAACAAACTTACTTGAATGATAAACATTTTCATAAATAAATGCCCTGTTTGGCAAATTAGTCAGTAAATCATGCGTCGTTTTAAAGAGTAAATCACGCTCTTTTGCATTTTCATACTTTTCTATCGACTTAAATAAAAAGTAAAATAGAAGCATCATAACAATATAAAGCAATACCAATAAAGCAATATCTTTATATATCTCTTGCGTTATAGCACTATTATAATGATACACACTTATCCAAACTTTGTATTTTGTATCATAATGAAGAGCTCCGTTTATAGGCCTTCCCTGTATATCTTTTGAAAAAAAAGAAAAAACTCTATCACTGTTTTTTAACTCTTGCAGTGTTATATGATGCAGTCCTAATACCTGATTTATAACGAATGTGCATGTATTTTTGGGGCAGGATTCTCCATAGAGCTTTTGTGCGTCGAGATTGCCCTTTTTGTTTGAGAAAAAGAGGCGATAATAGCCATCAGAAAATTTTTTAATCAGTAGTACATCTTCATCAGGTTCTGTTTCAAAACCAGAAAAAAGATTTTTTTTCTGTGTATTGATTATAGCAATAGCCATTACACCGGTAACTCTGCCATTTTTGTCACGAATCGCTTTTCGCAGTGGTAAAATCCATTGTCCCAACGGTTTAAAAAAGAAACTTCTTCCAATCACTAAATGTTGACTTTTCAGTGTTTCTTTAAAAGAACTTTTTGCTTCTTTGATTTCTAAAGCATTTATTTTCTTTCCATAAAGTTCTTTATTTGAGATAAGCAGATTTCCTTGTGGATCAAGATAACCAAAACCTATGACCGCGGGGTTCATCTCTTGCAATGTATCAAAAATTTTCGTTTTTTCTTTAGGATTTTTTGAGATATGAGGATTAACAACCGTTGTTCCCACAACTTGCAACATTGTCTCAGATTGTACTAAAAAATCATGAAAAATCTTTGTAACATTTGCAGTATCATGCTCATTTTTTTGACGTACAATACTTTGCAACTCTGTATACTTTGTATAGGTAAAAAGACCAAATATCACTGCAGAACTTATCATAATAACATAAAAGATAGTCCATTTATTTTTTACTATATTCATAGTATTAATTGTAGCACAATTTTTTATGAAAGTCTGTTTTTATAATCTTCGTACCCAAACTCTTTTATAAGTTTAATCTCTCCATTTTTACGCTTTATTGCCAAAGATGGAAGCTTCACACCGTTAAAAGTAGTATTTTTCACAAAAGTATAATGAATTTGATCTTCAAATATAATAGTATCGCCTACATGTAAAGGTGTATCAAAAGAATAATCACCCATAATATCTCCGGCAAGACAGGTATTGCCGCCTAAACGATAGGTGTATTTTTTCTCATTTGCCACACCGGCATTTCTCACCTCGGCACGATACGGCATAGCCAGAGTATCAGGCATATGCGCTTCTGCCGATGTATCAAGAATGGCTATATTCATACCGTTTTTAAACACATCTAAAACTGTTGATTTGAGATACCCTGTTTCCCAACCGACTGCTTCACCAGGTTCTAAATAAACATCAACATTATATTTATTTCTAAATTCTTTGATTATCCAAATAAGTTTTTCAATATCATAGTCTTTTTTAGTAATATGATGTCCTCCGCCGAAATTAATATAGTTCAAATTGATAAAATATTTTGCAAATTTTTCTTCAAAAGTCAGCAAAACTTTCTCAAGAGCATCTGTATTTTGCTCACAAAGTGCATGAAAATTCAATCCGTCTATATTTTCAAGTACTTTTTCATCAAAATTAGACAATGTAGTTCCAAGTCTGCTGTATATGCCGCAAGGGTTGTATATATCAACCGGTGAAGATGAGACTTCAGGATTAATTCTGAGAGAAACATGAATATTCGGATTTATTTCTTTGACTTTACAAATATATTTTTGCAATTGGTTTGGGGAATTAAAAACTATATGATTAGAAATTTCTGCAATTTCTTGAATGTCTTCATCTTTATAAGCAGGGGAATAAGTATGAACTTCTGCATTTTTATTATATTTACAAAACTCTTCACGTGCGAGTTTAGCTTCATATAATCCGCTTGCCGTGCAGCCTTTTAAATATTTTGCAACCAGATCAAATGTACTCCACATAGCAAAGCCTTTGAGTGCCAAAATAATTTTTGCACCGCTTTGCTGCTGTACATATTCTAAAATTTTTAAATTTTTTTCTAAAAGTTCTTCTTCACATATATAACAAGGCGTACTTATTCGACTCATCTGCTATTTCCAATATATGCCATTTGTATTTCTTCTGCCGTATCTATAAAGTTATCTACATTAAAGCCTAATTCTTCTACCATTTCGGAGGCTTTGGCAATTGATTTTTCATTTAGAATTTCTTTTATATTTATAACTGTTCTCACTATATCCAATATATCTACATGTACATCTATTTTTGTCTTAGATTCATATTCAAAATCCAAACTTTTAAGAATATCAACATATCTGGGATTAAGATTCCAATGCTCAAAAAGTAAGCCGCCAACATAATAAGAAGAAGTTCCAAAAATATCATTTTCATACCGAGGTATATTTTCGCTCATTGATAAAGCGAGATTAAATTCTTTAATTTGTGAAGCACTCACTATCTCTTTTGCCAAAATGAGCTTGCCTGACTCCATTATTAAAGCCAAAGGTGATAAATATTTTGCCGTTTTCTTATCTATTTTGGAAAACCATTGTGAAACTAACCTGCTTTGCAAATGACTTATATCATTAAATACTCTGTTTGTAACTCCATAGGGCCTGATATTTGCACGAACAATGTTATTTATAGAATAAGCCAAAGCCAAACCATAAATTTTTTGTGTTCCAAAAAGAGTCACTGCTTGCGTTACAGAAACTATCTGCTGAGACAAACCATATAAAGGAGAATTAACCATTTTTAAAATATTAACACTTAAAAGAGAGTCAGATTCAATCGCGACTATAAGCTTTCTGATATCTATGTTTTCATCGCCGTCTGCATACAACTTGTTTATTATAAGCGTTGTATCTAACAGGGGTGGTAAAGAGTCAATAGTGCTTACAATCGCTTCAAAATTCATTTTATATTCCTTATGATTTCAAGTAGTTTTCTTTAATCTCATTCGCCACAGCAATAAATATTTCATCATCCATCCCCAATTCTTTTACTAGTACAGAAGCGTTGCTGATCGCAGTGTCGGATAATATGTCTTTTACATTTATACTTACGCGTATTATTTCTATGATATTAGCATAAAATAAAATCTGAAGATCATCTTCATTGTCTGAGTCTAGAGCCTTTAATACTCTTATATATTTTTCATCCAAATTCCAATGTTGAAATAACAATGCACTCAGATAATAAGAAGTTGTACCAATAAGGCTTTTTTCAAATTCTTGAATATTTTTACATTCATTAAAGTGTTTTCTAAATTCACCGACATAATCACTTTCTATCACTTCTTTTGCAAGGATTAATTTCCCACTTTCCATCATCAAAGCCAATGAAGTTAAATATTGTGCATCTTTTACATTTATTTTGGAATACCATTGAAGCAACAGTGCACTTTGGAGGTGACAAATTTCATTGAATTGTAAATTATTAAAGCCATATATACTTGGATCAGCTTTGACATGTTCTCTTATAGCATAGTTAACAACTAGCATTTCTATTCGTCGGGCACCTATTAATGGAATTGCCCTTGCTATACTTGTTATTTTATTACGCATGCCAAAAAAAGGTGCATTTATGGTTTTTAATATATTGGCACTCAACATTGCATCGGATTCAATGATTTTAATCAGCCTTTTCACATCGATATTTTCAACTCCCGAACTATACAGCGACTGTACTATATTTGCAGCATCTGACAAAGGAGGCAATGAATCAATACCGTTGACTATATGATTAAAAGTCATCTATTTTCACAGTTCTTGAATCTTCCATGGAAGACCCTGCTTATTTAGTTCTTCCATAAACGGATCAGGATCAAACTCTTCCATATTATGCACACCCTCTTTATACCAGACTTTTTCAAGCATGAGTTTTGCACCTATCATTGCCGGTACCCCTGTTGTATAAGAGACAGCCTGAGAGTTTACTTCTTTATAACATGCTTCATGGTCACTTACCTGATAAATGTAGATTTTTTTCTTTTTACCGTCTTTGATGCCTTCTGCAACTATACCGATATTTGTTTTTCCTTTTGTGCGTGATCCAAGAGAAGCAGGGTCAGGCAGCAATGTTTTTAAAAACTCTATCGGAATTATCTTTTGCCCCTTATGTTCAACAGGCTCTATACCAAGCATACCAATATTTTCAAGGCATTTCATATGAGTAAGATAACTCTCGCCAAAAGTCATAAAAAATCTAATACGTTTTAAACCTTTAATGTGTTTGACTAACGACTCCATCTCTTCATGGTAAAGAAGATAGCTGTCTTTTGGTCCCACTTCAGGATAATCCCACACCATTTTTATCTCCATAGGCTTTGTCTCTATCCATTTGCCCTTTTCCCAATATCGTCCGTTTGCGGAGACTTCACGAAGATTTATTTCAGGGTTGAAGTTCGTTGCAAAAGAGTAACCATGGTCCCCTGCATTACAGTCAAGTATATCTATAGTGTGAATCTCATCAAAGTAATGTTTTTGTGCATAGGCGCAAAATACATTCGTTACACCCGGGTCAAAACCGCTGCCAAGCAGTCCCATAATACCTGCTTTTTTAAAAGCCTCATCTTTTTCCCATTGGAGTTTATATTCAAACTTTGCAACATCCGGATGTTCATAATTTGCAGTGTCCAAATAATCTGTCTTCGTTGCAATACAGGCATCCATAATCGTCAAATCCTGGTACGGAAGTGCTACATTTATAACAATATCTGCTTGCACTTTATTGATTAAGCTTACTATTTCTTGTGTATTATCCGCATCAAGAGCATATGTTTGAATATCTGCATCAGGCAGTTCCGATCTGATTTCATCACATTTTGATTTTGTTCTGCTTGCCAATACAATTTTACCAAATACGTCAATATTTTGTACGCATTTATGCACCACAACGCGGCTCACACCGCCTGCACCTATTATTAAAGTCGTATTCATTACATATTCTCCTTAAAAGCTATAATTAAAGTAAAAATCCATATTAACAGCGTAACTATTAAACTGAGTAAAACTAATGTAGCACCGGCATCTTTTGCCTGTTTTGCTAAAATATGATAGTCTTGCGTTACTAAATCCACAACTCGCTCAATGGCACTGTTTGCAACTTCTGCCAAAACAGGAATGAAAAGTGACATAAAAAGTATGACAGAATAAGAAAATCCAATCGGTAAAACCCATGCAACAACCCCAAAGCCAAACATCATGAACAGCTGCCATTTAAATGATGTTTCATTCTTCACAATATCTATAAAACCTTCTACGGCATACATGCCATTTCTATAAAGGTTGTGCTTTGGTTTATTTAGTTTCATATTTTTCTCTCATTTGTAAAATTATATCGTGTAATTGCTGCGCATTTGTATTTATGGGCAATGGTTTGCCAAAGTAGATTTTAACAATTCTTCGCTTAAAAATATTTCTCACACTTCCTTTAGGTTTATATTTGGCAAAAGAACTTCCAAATATTCCTTTATCTATATAAAAAGGAACTATCACGCCGTCATAATCTTTATCAATCAGTTCATAGCCTCTGTGAAACTCATGTATCTCGCCGTCTTGCGTTATTTCACCCTCGGGGAAAAGTGCCACAACACTGCCGTTTTTGAGTCTTTTATGTGCCTCTTTTATAGCATCTTTAAAAGCTTTTGGTGAGAGAGCAATTGCTTCTCCTTTTTTAAAAATCGGATGAAAAAACTTCCAGTTATAAATATCTTTGTCCATCATGTAGTTAATGCGTCGCTGCAAAGGCAGCTGCAATAAAATCCAGTCAAGCCAGCTTACATGGTTACCAAGCAACAAAACAGCTTTGTCCTGTGGAATATTTTGTAAGCCGATATAAATGTATTTATGCCGCAATGTAGAAAACAAGCCCATCAAAGACCAAAACATCTCAACTGAATATCTTTTATATAAATTACGTATCAAATAGAGACCTACAAAAGTCATAAAATAAAAAAGCAGCTCAGCATTCATTCCAAAATATGCAAAGAGTGTTGTTATGGTAAGAAAAGAAAACATAAAAATATTTTGAATAAAATTGTTTGCCGCTAAAATAATACCCAGATGCACACGTGAAGCCAAATACTGAATTTTTGCATTAAGTGGCACCAATATAAATGCCGCAAAAATACCAAATAATGTAAATACAACCGCCATCAGCATCATTGAATGTAAAAAGGGAACTATAAAAACTATAATTGTTATAATCGTTGCACCAATTCCGGCTAATCCTACATTGATATAAAACCTTGAAAGTTTTGCAACCATTATAGAACCTGTAACAATACCTATACCCGCAAGTGCCATAACACCTTGAACGTAAATAGTATTGGTTACATGTAACACATCTTTGGCATACTCACCGAATACTGCTAAAACGACCTGTGAAATAGACCAAAAAAGGCTTAATGAGAGTATGGCATCAAAAACCTCTCTGTTTCTTGTGACTGTTTTAAGATTTTTAAAGAGATAGACACCGCTCATATATTTTTTGAGTTTAAAATCACGTCTGCTGGCTTCTATCATTTTATTTGGCAGTTTGGAGGCCAAAAACCACTCTATCACAGAACCGATAACCAAAAGCCAGCCTAAAGGAGCAATAGCTTGTAAAATTTGGGACTCTGTTATTAATAAATCATTATACATTCCTTCAAAAAGAATCGTATAAAAAATGATACCGCCTAAAATAGCGACTGTAGTCGTAGCCTGAACGGCACTATTGCCGCTGCTGAGGAATTTCACACCCACCAACTCTTTTATGTAGCCGTATTTTGCCGGGCCGTAAATTGCACTCTGCATTGCAAGCAAGAAAGTCAATATAAATGCAAAAATAAAATAACCGTGATAATAGGCATAGGTAATTCCCAAGGTAATAACCACAGCAAAAACGGCAGAATACTCCATGATTTTATTTTTAGGAAACCTGTCTGCCAAAAAGCCAGAAGGAGAAAACACCAAAATAAAAGGGAGCAGCACCAAGGCATTCACAATTGCCGTCAGTACTATTTGTGTACTGCCGTCATAGACCTTAAATATAGTATTTTGTATAATTATTTTATGCCCAAGGTCAGTAAAAGCGTTCATAAAAACTACAACAATGTAATTAATGACACCTGCTATCTTAAACATTCTCATCTTGTGCTAAAAGTGTACTCCAGCCTTCATAATATCCCTGCTCTTTTTTAATTACTTCAAAGAGCTCGTTTACAACTTTTTGTACTTCATCTGATGTCACCGCATGAGTTTTGACAAGAGCTACGCCATGCTCAAATTCATCACTGCTGATTTCATCTTTAAAGCTAAAACCTTCAATATCTAATAAATTTATAAATCTATTTTTTTGTGTCGGCGTTGTAAATGAAACATAATGTTCTACTGTTCTTGGAATTTCTAAATTATCACCTTCTTCTTGAAGTAAAAAGATTATCTTTTCACTCTGTATATGGCATAGTTCTAATTCAGTCGGAGTAAGGTTACGATAATGGAAATCCCATTTGGAATCACGAACCACATTACTTTCATACACATAATTTGCCGGTTTTAAAATATTTTTCACTATAGCATCCAGACCTTTTGAATCATCGACATAAAAGTAGAGTTCACTCCATCCGTCTACAACTCTTGAACCGACATATTTAGCCTTTTCTTCATGCTCTAGGGCTATTATCAATGACTCTTTCGCATCTAAAAACTCTTCAAAACCCTCTGCACTCTCATCTAAAGCATCAAACTTTACAAATACACTCAACAACCATCCATACTTATTGCTGTAAGCATAAGCATTTAAATCAACTTCAATAGTTACCTTACTGCCGTCTTCATCTCTTAAAAATATTTCTCTCATCTGCTCTCAATCTAATTTTTTCTTTATTATATCAAAGAATTTGACTATATTTTAATAATAATTATCATAACTATTGACATTTATAAAAAAATATTATAGACTTCCTCCATTAAAAAAGATTTTGATAGTAAATATCATAATCATACTAAAAGGAAAAGCAATGAATAAATCAAAAATCTCACTAGCATTAGCGAGTATGTTATTAGTAAGTAGTGCCTCTTTCGGGGATGATAAAGCAGATATACAAATGCTCAAAGAAGAGATAAAACAGCTTAAAGAGACAACACAGTCTCTTATAGACGAGACAAGTGATTTAAAAACAGGTTTCAGTTATACAACTGTTGACACAAAACAATCTCACAGCGGTTTGGGCGCGGCAGCTTCTAAAATCTATTATTCAAAATCACCTTTAAGTATCGGCGGATACGGTGAAATGTATTATGCGAATACTGATTCAGATAATAACAGTGCTGATTCTTCTGAGACACAGGTAAAAAGACTCATTATGTATTTAGGATATAAATTCAGTGATAATATCATTTTAAATACAGAAATAGAATATGAAGGCGGCGGTGTTACAGCTAACGGCGGTGGTGATGAAGTTCTTGTTGAATTTATGTATCTTGATTTCTTGATAAACAAAAACTTTAATATACGTCTGGGTAACTTTTTAATGCCTGTAGGATTAATCAATCAAAGACATGAGCCGACACTCTTTACAACAGTGCAGCGTCCGCAAACATCAAAGTATCTTATTCCTACGACATGGAATGAAAGCGGTGCTATGCTCTATGGTAATATCACAGATGATATTGAATATAAACTAGCAGGTGTGAGTGCATTACAGCCCGATGATACGGCAGGTGCGAAATGGTTACGGTCAGGTCGTGGTGGATCTTTTGTAGTTACAAATCCAGGTTTCGCAGGTGTTGGACGCATTGATTACACCGGTATAAATGGTTTACTCGTCGGTGCATCTCTTTATGCGGACAGCACAATAACCATGTACGATGTTCACCTAAACTATGAATATAATGGTGCTAGAGTATATGGTACATATACACAGACAAGCCGTTCAGGTACGACCGGTACACAGGTTAAAGATATGAGCGGCGGTTATATTAATGCAAGCTTTGATGTATTTAGTTTGACAGCAATTGAGAAAAAATTACCGGTATTTATTCAATATGAGACGATAAATCCTCAAGAAACACTCGCAAACGGGACAGGTTTTGACTCTGTTGATACAACAACAGTCGGTGTGAACTTCTTTCCACATGAGCAGGTTGTTCTTAAAATGGATTATGCAATGGCAAATAATGATTTAGCAAATACAAAAATAGATTCTGATACATTTAGTGTCTCTCTTGGTTTTATTTTCTAGAGTTTTGATATAATCATAAAAAATTTATAAAAGCGAGATAAAAAATGAAGCATATTCTTTTCCTGTCTTTCCTCATTTTCTCTCTTACAAATTCTCTATCGGCGGAAGTTTTACTCTCCCCGATAGATGCAATGAAAGAAAATTACTCTCAAACAGCGACAATACGTAAAAAAAATATTCTGCTTTCTTCTGCTATGTTTAAAAAGATACAATCCAGTGCAAAAGTAAAACTGCAAACAAAAATTTATCGTATCTATATAGCCGAGAAACGTGGAAAAATTTCAGGGTACGGTATTTTAATCAACAAAAAGGTTCGTTCTAAAAATGCGGTAGTTATGTACCTTATTACAAAAGACGGCATTCTCAAAGGCATAGAGATTATCGCTTTTAACGAGCCACACGAATATATTCCTTCTAAAACATGGACTTCTCAGTTTCAAAATATACCGACAAATAAAATGCTCAAGCTCTCACGTGACATTCCTACCATTACGGGAGCTACTCTTAGTGCCAGAAGTGTAACCGACAGCTCACGCATTGCCTTTGCAATCTACAATGAACTTTTAAAAGAAAAATAATTGCGTTTTACTCTTATAAAAAATATCAAACAAGACAAAGGTATGAAGCCTCTGCTCAACGGACTTTTAATTTTTATAACGCTTTATCTTGTTTTTGATATCTTTGTAAAAAATCATACACTCGGCTTAAGTATTTATACAGTCAGTACAACACTTTTTGGCAATGCAGATGAATTTTTAGACCCTATG
Source organism: uncultured Sulfurimonas sp. (assembly GCA_964504315.1). Taxonomy (GTDB): domain Bacteria; phylum Campylobacterota; class Campylobacteria; order Campylobacterales; family Sulfurimonadaceae; genus Sulfurimonas. Next base: position 3,841 of record CAZDEM010000017.1, on the reverse strand, counting down.
AACAAGTCTGTGTTTTTGGAATTTATACATATGCAGATTTTCTTTTTAATGATGCTGCTTCTGACCTTGAGTGCTGTTTTTATACGCCTCCTGCACAACAAACAAAATACAATACTTATAATGAATCTTTTAATGCTCTTTGGCATACTCAGCCCTCTTACATTAACAGCTGCTTATTTTTACTCTGCAGAATTTACAGGTATATACTTAGTATGTTTTTTTTTCTGGCATGTTATTGCATTTTACATGGCGCTAAAATCTTTATGGGAACTCAATTTTGCCGAGTAAAGCCTACAAATATGCCATCGGCTGGTTTTTACTTTTTACTCTTTTACTGCTTGCCAGTGCAGCGCTTATTTTTGCTGATAAAATAGGCTTTTCATACGAGAGCATCCGGCAGTATTATCTTGGCAGTGAAGCGGCTTTTTCTACAGCAAAAACTTTTAACGGTCTTTTAAAAATAATAGTGCCTCATATTTTTGCTTTTGGGCTTTTTATCATGGTTGTGCTGCATTTTTTGATTTTTACGGACAAAAGAGATACTAAAGAGATGCAAATAATAATTTACAGCGCATTTATAACTGCCTTTTTGGAGCTTTTTTCTCCTTTTTTGATTATTTTCGGATTTGATTCTTTTATTTTTATTAAATTAATATCCTATTCTCTATTTAATTTTGTTGTTGCATACTCACTGTTTATCTTATTTAAAAGTATAATTTATGATTAATCCGCTACAATATTTCTTATGAAAACACTTATATTACTCTCACTGATTATACTTACATGTAACACCTCTTTTGCAAATGACAATAAAGTCTGTCAAAAATGCCATCCTATTATTTATAAAGAATATTACAATTCTACTCATAGAAAGTCATCACTTGCTAACGATAAAATATATAAAGCACTTTTTGAAAAAGAGCATAAAAATAAAGAAAAAAACAATTGTAAGAGCTGTCACTCACCGAGTGCAAAGACTCCGCATGACGAGGAAGAGTCTCCTATATCATGTATATATTGCCACACCATAAAAGATGTTCAAGAAGGTAATAAAACCAATAAAAATATACTTAGCACAGAGAAAAAGGACTTCTATACAGCCCAGGCAGATAAAAGAGATAAATCAAAAGTAAAGTATGAAACAACAAGCTCTTTCTTCGGACTTATAAAACAGTCCAAAAATTCTCCCTATCATCAAATAGAGTACAATAATGAAAATTACTATAACGGAAATGTCTGCATGGGATGCCATTCACATGTAAACAATGATAATGATTTTGACATCATAATGCTTGATGCCTACATAGATAAAAAAGACAAGCATACATGTATATCATGTCATATGCCTCAGATTATGGGTAGTAAAACTACTCTCAGAGACAGTAAAACTCATGCTTATCACGGTATAGCAGGTGTCCATAACTTGAGTGAGAGTCTTGGAAAGTATATAGATGTAACAGTGAAAAAAAACACTAACGGCTTTGATATAAAAATTGTAAACCAAGCAAATCATGCGCTCTTTGGACAGGCATATCGTGAAGGCATTTTAAATGTAAAAATTATACGAGATAATGAAATACTTAACTTAGAACCTCACATTTTCACACGTATTTTTGGAAAAAACGGCACCCAAAGTATGCCGTTTGAAGCAAAAAAAGTTTTAAAAGATACACTCATTTACGCAAAGAAGAGTGTCAAATATAATACAAAACTCCGAAAAGGAGACAAAGTCATCATTACACTCGGCTTTCGACTTATTTCAAACAAAGCGGCAAAAGAGCTACATCTTCAAAACGATAAAGAGCTCAGTAAAACAAGAGTGCTAAAAATGCAATCATTTCAATTTTAAATCACTTATATAGTGAGTGATATTTTGACTGACTATAAGTTTTTTATCTGCCTGTAAAATTATATACGCCAAAGGTTGAGAGTTTAAAAAAGCATATGCTTTTTTTACAGGCATAACACTCACAGCTGTTGCATATGCATCTAGTGTAGCAGATGGCAGGTTTGAAACAAGTGTAACAGAGAAAAATTTTTGTTCTGATTGTTTTGTTTTAGGATTTATAAGATGATTATACTTGGTACTCTTAACATATCTGTTATAGTTTCCGCTCGTACTCACTCCGCTGTTGTTCATTGTAAAAAGAGCCAAAGGGTGATTTTCATCTAAAGGATTGTTCACAGCAATTCTACATGTAGCAATACATCGAATATCACCACTTAATGCTATTACGGCTTTTTTAACGCTGTTTTTCACTAAAAACGCACTGACTTTATCAACAGCAAAACCTTTACCCATCCCGCCAAGGTCTATTTTTATAGCATTATTAATACATGCTCTGTATTTATCAAATATAAGCCCGTCGATAGATGTAGAACTTGTTTGCAGCTCTTTAGAAGAAGCTACTCTTTCTTTTTCTCCAAAATGGTATAAATCTTTTGTAATCTTTCCTACGGCAATATCAAAATAACCGTCCGTCTCATTATAGTATTGCAAAGAGAGCTTTAATGCTTCATAGTTATAGGCATCTAAGTCTGCTTCTTTATTTTTATTGAGTTTAGCAATAGGAGATGTTTTTTTATAAGAAGAGAGAGAATTCTCTATATTTTTTATAATTTCAAAAGAAGGCTCTAATAATACCTTATGTTGTTTATCCACAGAAACAGATACAAAAGTACCCATGAGCACTTTTGAGCGTTGCACCATCTGTGTATCGGCATTACATGTAAGAAACAAACATGCAATGAGTAACAATTTATGCATTAAATATCTATAATCTCATTTACTTCGAGTCCGAATCCGCCAAGCCCTACAAAATCAGTCTTTTTCATAGAGGTAATCAAGTTCATCTTTGAAACACCAAAAGACTTGATAATCTGTGCACCTATTCCAAATTCTTTCATAGCTGCATTGTCTTGATGGTTCGTTTTGTTTATAAAAACCAATAAACCACTGTTTTGCTTGAGATATTCTATAGAGTTAATAAGGTTGTTATATTTGTCTTGCTGCAAAAGTAATTCGCAGTCAGGTATAACGTTATGAACTCTGACATTAGCAACTTCACCTGCATTGTAAAAAAGTATAGCCGTATGATGTATACCGTCATGGTCTTGGAATGTATGACGCTGCACTTTTACATCGAAGAACTCTATCTCTTGCACATCTATCTCTTTTACGAGCCTTTCATTGGCAAGTCTGTATTCAACAATGTCAGAGATAAAAACAGTATGCAGGTCATGTTTTTTAGCAAAAATATCCAAATCATCCCGACGTGCCATTTCCCCGTCATCTTTAATAATCTCACAAATCACACCAGCCTCGTTAAGTCCTGCCAAACGGCATAAATCTACAGAACCTTCTGTATGCCCCGTTCTCACAAGCGTACCACCTTCTTTTGCTATCAAAGGAAAGATATGTCCCGGCTTTACCAGTTCATCCGGCTTTGAAATAGGGTTAGCCAATATTTTTATAGTATCATCCCGCTCTTTTGCAGAAATACCCGTCAGTGCATCTTTTGCATCAACAGAAACAGTAAAAGCAGTCTCATATGAAGATGTATTCGAGCTCACCATAGGATTTAAATCGAGTCTGTCTGCAATAGTTTTAGACAAAGCAACGCATATAAGTCCTCTGGCATGTGTCGCCATAAAGTTTACATGTGCAGGAGTTGAAAAGGCAGCGGCATAAACCAAGTCACCCTCATTTTCTCTGTCTTCATCATCAATCATAATGACCATCTTGCCTTTTTTAATATCTTCTATAGCCTGTAAAACTCTTTCTATCGGTTTCATATTTTCTCTTTATTTATTAATATTTTTTATTTTCTCTATTATAGGA
>CAZDEM010000016.1:0-16900 GCA_964504315.1 uncultured Sulfurimonas sp. | reverse complement strand
AAGGTGGCAAAGTAGTCACCGGTGCTGCAAAAAGTACATGGGGAACACGTGTTGATGCACCACCACTAAGCGCACCGTGCGAAGGACCTATCGGCGAGATTATGTTTATGCTTGATTATTATCTTGACAAAGATAAAGAGAAAAAACGAGGGGAAGATTATAAAATAGATATCTTTACACCAGGTGAGATTTTCTTTGAAGATGTTGGTGATGCACCTCGTAATGTTGTTGGTCAATATATGAAAGAACGTCAACTTACACTCCATAACAATAAAGTGCTCACTGAAATAGGCAAAGATTTTGTAGCTTTTGAAGACGGTACAAAAATGAATTGTGATTTGGCAATAATTATTCCGCCGTACTCTGCACCAAAAGTGTTAAAAGAGTCAAATATCGGAGATGAAAAAGGCTTTATTCCGACAGATAAAACAATGCGTCATCTTGATTATGAGAATATTTTTGCAGCGGGAGACATTACAGCTTTGGCACAACCAAAACTCGGGCATGTTGCCATCATTCAAGGCGGTATAGCAGCTGCCAGTCTGATGAAAGAGCTTGGTGAAGATGTAGTAATTCCTCCGCATGATTTATCTGTATTTTGTATTATGAATATGGGCGGACACGATGCAACACTCATAGAGTCAAATGTTTTATATGGCGGAAATGTCGATATTGGATTCTATTCACCGATTGCAAAAATGATGAAATGGGGCTTTGATAACTATCTTTACTTTAACAAAGGACACATGCCGCCGGATTTCGCATTGGAAATGACAGATAAACTGGTAAAATTACTCTAAAAAAGGTCTTATATGTGGGATATTTTAACTTTTAACAGTTTTGTGACACAGGATGTATTGATATTTTTTTATTATATCGGAGCACTTGTGATACCTGTTTCTTTGTACTATTTTAGAGATTATCTTATAAAGAAGCTTTCTCTTTTTAAGACTGCCAATGATAAAATAAAAGATTTTTATATCTCACTGAGTGTTACGGAACAAAAAGTGTTTTGGGTAACTTTTATAACACTGTTTCTTTGTATGGAACTTTGTTGGCGCATGATTTTTGAAGCGATGATAGGATATTTTGATATGCATGATTATTTATATGAAATTTCAAAGAAGCTCACATGAATTATTATTTTGCACTTTTAATGGTAATGCTAGGTATCGGTTTAACGATACTGAGTGCTTATTTTATTTATACATTTTATAAACAAAAAAAACTGCAAAAACTTTTAGCACAGCCAATCAAGCAAGAATACATAACTATACTGGAGAATATTGCGCTTTATAGCAGACTAAATGAAAAAGAAAAACAACAAATATATAAATCTATTCTTACCTTCATTAATACAAAAGAGTTCGTGGGTGTAAACATTGAAGTTACCGATGAAATGAAAATAGTGATTGCTTTTCATGGCTGTTTACTGCTTCTACATGTAGAGTCAGCGAGTTGTTATGAAAATCTAGTGACAGTCCTGATATATCCGTATACTATGGTCGCCAAGCAAGTGAGTGTAAACGGCGGCATATACACTAAAGGTGAGTTCTTACTTGAAGGACAATCTGCAAGTGACACAGTTGTTGTGTCCTGGCACGATGCCAAAAAAGATGCCTATCATTTACATGAAAACAATGTAATACTGCATGAATTTGCCCATGAAATAGATTTTCTTGACGGTAGTGCAGACGGAACACCACCATTGCCATATTCAAAATACAATGAATGGGCAAAGGTACTTTCATATGAGTTTAACAAGCTTTCAGAAGTTTCCTTGAAAAACCGTGACTGGGGAAAATACAAGCTTATCGGCTCCTATGCCGCAACAAATGAAGCGGAGTTTTTTGCTGTTGTTACGGAACGTTATTTTGAAAAGCCGCAAGCCTTGAAAAAACATTTTCCAGAGCTGTTTAAAGAACTTAACAGTTTTTATCAAACATATATGTAAGAAGGAAAAAAATGTCAGAACATCACCATCATCATGATGTAAGCGGAAAAAATCTTTTCATTACCATAGTATTAAACATCATCATTACGCTTTCTCAAATCGTGGGAGGAATTTTCTCAGGCTCACTTGCTCTTTTGAGTGATGCTATGCATAATTTCAGCGATGTTTTGGCACTGCTGATAGCTTATATTGCAAATAGACTTGCAGCAAAAGAAAATACAAAAGCCAAAACATTCGGCTATAAAAGAGCCGAAATTATTGCTGCCTTATTTAATGCATCGGTATTAATAGGAATAGCGATATTTTTAATTATAGAGGCTTTTCATAAGTTTTATCATCCTGAAGTGATAAATTCTATTTGGGTGATAGGTTTAGGTTTACTCAGTATCGTGCTTAATGCGGCAAGTGTGTTGCTTATAAAAGGTGACGCTCATAGTAATATGAATATAAAAGCAGCTTATCTACATCTTTTGACTGATGTTATGACAAGTGTTGCGGTTGTACTTGGCGGTGTGTTGATGTATTTTTATCAAATATTTTGGATTGATCCGCTCATTTCATTTTTAATTGCTTTGTACCTTATTTGGGCATCGTTTGATTTGGTAAAAGAATCAAGCGCAATTTTGATGCAGTTTACACCTAAAGGCATTGATATAGATGAAATTGTAAAGTTTATAATGCAGGAAAAAGAGGTCGCGAATGTGCATCACTTACATATATGGAAACTTGATGATCACCGTATACATTTAGAAGCACACTTAGATTTTAATGAAGATGTGACATTGTCTGAATCAAATAAGGTAATCGACACATTGGAAAAAACGCTTCATGATACTTTTGGTATAGAACATACAACTTTTCAGTGTGAATACAATAGAGAAGATGATAAAAGTCTAATAGTGTGATATAATTCGCTCGATTTACGGAGCTAGACTCTGTACTTCAATAAGGAAAATCGATGACGAAAGAGTATATATTTACTTCAGAGTCTGTAACAGAAGGGCACCCTGATAAGATGGCAGATCAAATCAGTGATGCAATTTTGGATTATATTATTGAGCATGATACCAATGCACGCGTTGCGTGTGAAACAATGGTATCAAATGGTTTTTGTGTAATTGCAGGCGAACTGAAAACGACGGCTTATGCCCCAATGCAAGAGATTGCAAGACAAGTGATTCGAGATATCGGATACACAGATGCAACATATGGCTTTGATTATAGATCAGCTGCGGTTTTAAATGGAATAGGTGAGCAATCACCAGATATTAATCAGGGTGTTGATCAAGCCGGTGGAGAAATTGGAGCCGGTGATCAAGGTTTAATGTTTGGATACGCTTGTCGAGAGACAGATGTTCTTATGCCTTTACCAATCCACTTGTCGCACCGTCTTACAGAACGATTGGCAGCAGTTAGAAAAGAGGGGATTATTCCTTACTTGCGTCCTGATGGAAAAGCACAAATCAGTGTGAAATATGTAGACGATAAGCCAGTTTCGGTAGAAACTGTCGTTATTTCTACTCAGCATGCTCCTGAGGTTTCTCAAGAGCAGATTCACAAAGATGTAATAGAAGAGGTAATACGAAAAGTAATTCCTGCAGATATGATGGATGAGAACACTGTTTTTCATATCAATCCGACAGGAAAATTTGTAATTGGTGGACCTCAAGGTGATGCCGGTCTTACAGGTCGTAAAATTATTGTTGATACATATGGTGGAAGCTGTCCTCATGGTGGTGGAGCATTTTCCGGAAAAGACCCGACCAAGGTTGACCGTTCGGCTGCATATGCTGCTCGCTGGGTTGCTAAAAACCTTGTAGCTGCAGGTGCATGTGATAGAGTAACTATTCAAGTTGCCTATGCAATCGGCGTTGTTCAACCGGTTTCAATAATGGTTGACACACACAACACAGGCAAAGTAGATGAAGAGAAAATAGAAAGCTGTGTAAAAGAACTTTTTGATCTTTCACCTGCAGGAATTATTAAATCATTGGATCTTTTAAAACCGATTTATCGTAAAACGGCTGCTTATGGTCATTTTGGCCGTGAAGAAGCCGGCTTTAACTGGGAGAGAACAGATAAAGTTGATGCAATAAAAGAATATTTAAATATCTAAGATATATAAATAAGTGTAACTATAAGCTATAATTTTTACATTATCTAAGAGCTTTTAGCTGTATTTAAAAGTCTACAGTGTATAGTTACTTTTAATAAAAATTAGGAGAAGAAAATGGCAGTATTAATAACAGATACATGTATTAACTGTGGAGCTTGTATAGATGAGTGCCCAGTAGAAGCAATTGTAGATGAGGATGATAATCCAACAGGTGAAGAAATTTATTATGTATATCCAGATAAATGTGTAGAGTGTGTTGGTCATCATGATGAACCGGCATGTGCTACTGCATGTCCTACAGAAGGTTGTATTGTTTGGGATGAAGTAAAAGAAAGTCCAGAACATCGTGAAGATATTACTGAAGAACAACGTTCAAATCACGAACCGGTAGTAGAATAATCGTTTATTAGAGCATTTTATGCTCTAATAACATCTCTTGCAATCTATACAAATCAACAAAATTTACCTTTTAAACTAAAAACAATCTTTTTTTAGATATAATTCCATTCTAATTTTATATTTTCAGAGGAGATTTGATGGAACGTACACTATCAATAATCAAGCCAGATGCAGTTGCAAAAGGTGTTATAGGCAAAATTTTAGATCGTTTTGAAAGCAATGGTCTTAGAATTGCAGCAACAAAAAAACTACAACTTTCTCGCGCGGATGCAGAAGCATTTTATGCTATTCACGCTGAGAGACCTTTTTTCAACGACTTAGTTGATTTCATGATCAGTGGACCAGTTGTTGTTTCAGTTTTAGAAGGTGAAAATGCTATGCAGAAGAACCGTGATTTAATGGGTGCTACTAACCCTAAAGAGGCTGAAGCAGGGACTATCCGTGCAGATTTCGCTGAAAATATCGATGCTAATGCAGTTCACGGCAGTGACTCAGTTGAAAATGCAGCTAATGAAATTGCATTCTTTTTTGCTGAGAGAGAAATTTCGTAAGTATATCCAATGAGGATTGTGCTAAGAAAAGTAACAAAAACTCCTTTAGATTTTGAAGTTGAGTCTAATGAAATAGCTTTTAAAGGTTATTTGGAGTATCATAGTGCAAAATTGATTTTGCTTAAAGCAAAAATCAATGGAAGACTAGAAAAATCTTGTGACATATGTGCCCAAGATTTTATTCTTGAAGTAAATGAAGAAGTCGAATTTTTCATAAACGACGGGATTTTTAAAGATGATGGCAGCACCCTTTTGGATGTTGTTGAATCTTTAGACGGTAATGTAGATATACAAGAGCTTTTAAACTCAGAAATCGAACTTATCAAAAGCGATTATCACTCATGTGAGAATTGCAAATAGACAAATTTTTGCTTCTTTAGAGGCAAAAGCAACTAGTTGCGTGGGCTTCCTGCCGAAGGAAACCTAGTGTTAACGTAGATAGCGGAATTACTTCCGATATCGTTGAAATAAATGGAGGGGTTCCCTTTCATTTTATAAAATAAAATTAAAGGAAAATTACTATGGCAGTACCTAAGAGAAGAGTATCTCATTCACGTTCAGCGAAAAGAAGAACTCATTACAAAATTTCTTTAGCTCGTCCGGTTAAAGATAAAGACGGAACTTACAGATTACCACACCACATTAATCCAACTACTGGTGAGTACAAGTAGTCAATGGTAAAAATTGCTATTGACGCAATGGGCGGGGACTTTGGTCCTGAGCCGATTGTAAACGGATGCATCAAAGCACTCAAAAAGAAAAAATTTACACCTATACTCGTAGGAAGCAAATCAGAAATTTTACCTCTGTTACCAAAACGTTATAGAGATAAGATTTTAATCATCGACTGTGATGATGTTATTGCAATGAGTGATGCTGCAACAGATGCCGTTAAACGCAAAGAAAGTAGTATTTATAAAGCTGTAGATTTAGTACGCGATGGTGTAGCTGATGGTATAGTCTCAGCTGGACACAGTGGTGCGACTATGACCCTGGCTACTTTAAGACTTGGTCGATTAAAAGGTGTTTCTCGTCCTGCACTTGTAACGCTTATGCCGACAAAAACAAGTCGCCGTTCTGTACTTTTGGATGTTGGAGCAAATGTTGATTCAAAACCTGAACATTTAGCAGAGTTTGCTGTAATGGGCGGTTGTTATGCAGAAGATGTTTTAGGTATAAAAGAACCGAGCATCGGCCTTTTGGCAAATGGTGAAGAAGATTCCAAAGGGAGTGAAGTTACAAAAGCAGCTTTTAAACTCTTGCAAGGCTATAAGGGCTTTAAAGGAAACGTAGAAGGTGGCGATATTTTTAACGGTAGCTGTGATGTAATTACTTGCGATGGCTTTGTAGGAAATTTGGTACTTAAAACAAGTGAAGGCGTTGCCTCGACAATTTCTCAGCTTATTAAAGACTATATAAAAAAATCTCCGATTAGAATTACCGGTGCACTGTTAATGAGAAAAGTCTTTAAACTGCTAAAAAAAGAGATAGATTATGCTGAAATTGGCGGAGCACCTCTTATCGGCATAAAAGGCTGTGCAATAGTCAGCCATGGTAAAAGTAATGCCAGAGCGATTGAAAATGCAATTTATCAGGCAATAAGTTATGTTGATACAGGTGTGAATACACATATCGTTACAAGACTCCAAGAGTTAAAACAAAAGGAAATCTAAAATGGCTTATGCTGCATTTCGTTCTATCGGTGCTTATGTACCTCAAAAAATACTTACTAATGAAGAACTTTCTCATATGGTTGATACTTCAGATGAATGGATTACAAAAAGAACAGGAATAAAAGAGCGTCATATTGCTTCTAAAGATGAGTTTACAAGTGATTTGGGTGCAAAAGCTGCTCAAAAAGCATTAGATAGAAGCGGTATAGATAAATCTGAGATTGATATGGTTATAACGGCTACTATTTCACCGGATTATTTTTGTATGCCCTCAACGGCAACAGTAATTTCTACAAAACTAGGTATTAAAAATGCGACTGCTTTTGATATTTCTGCAGCATGCACAGGTTTTATATATATTTTGGCAATCGCAAAATCATTTATCGAATCAGGCATGAAAAAAAATATTTTAATTATTGGTGCTGAAAAACTCTCTGCTATTACAGATTATAGTGATCGTGGAACCTGTATACTCTTTGGTGACGGTGCAGGGGCTGCAGTCATTAGCGCAACTGATGATAAAAGTGAAGCTATAATAGATGTACATACCGGTGCTGATGGCGAATATGCAGATTTGCTTATGACACCAAATGGCGGAAGCGGTTCTGCCCATGATGCGCTGGATGCGGAAGCCGGAACATGTTTTATGCAGATGAAGGGAAATGAGACTTTTAAAGTTGCAGTTCGTACATTAACAAAAGATGTCAAAGAAATATTGGAAGATAATAATATTAAAAGTGAAGATATCAAACACTTTATTCCCCATCAGGCAAATTTGAGAATCATTAAAGCTGTTGGCGATGCACTAAAAATGAGAGATGATCAGGTGGTTATTACCGTAGAAAAATATGGAAATACTTCCGGTGCTTCTATTCCGATGGCTATTAATGATTTATATGAATCAGGTGAACTTGAACCTGGTGAGCTGATGTTGCTTGACGCGTTTGGCGGAGGCTTAACCTGGGGAAGCGCCCTTATCCCATTTTCACCACTCAAGTAACATTTTTATCCAATTTCTGCGTTGGATAAAAATTTCTTCTCGTCACTTACTTTATGTAAGCTCCTCAAATAAATTTATATCCGCCTTGAACTAGAATAAAAATGAGAACTTGAGAGGCGAAAATATACTTTTGCACTCAATTCACTGACTTTCTCGTTGTATTATAAATCTTTCTTCTTTTAAATTTTACATCTATTTCGGAACCTAGACTTCAGTCTGGGCTGAATTGCTTATAAGCCTAAAGGCAAGGTTACAGAAAAAAATTTAGTTTTTTTCTAAGTCACGCTTTAGCGTTTGAAAACCTTGCTTTAAAAGAGCAAACGGAACCTAGGTTTTAACCTAGGCTGAGTTGCTTTAAAGCTTCTACAACTCTTTTATAAAACTCTTTTTCGTTTGGTAAGCTCAAATCACTATTTCTTAGTTTTTCACCCCACATTGGGTTAGGAAAGTAACTGTCATTTTCAAATCTTGCCATTACATGTAAATGTACACGCGGGAGCATATTGGCAAATGAGGCCATGTTGATTTTTGTAGGTTTGTAGTATTTTTTCATCTCGTCTTCAATGACATCAAAGACTTCAAAGAGCTGCAGGCGCAGCTCTTTTGGTACATCTCCCAGCTCTTTATAAGGCTCTTTTGTAAAGATTTTCAGCCAGGGAATTTCACTGGCTTCTTTTTCTACATATAAATGAGCATTTTCAAAAATAGGAGTCTGCGACATTAGTCTCTGTTTCTATTTCTGTTAGAAGAACTTCTGTTTCCGCGGTATCCGCCGCCGTCACGATTTCTATCTCCGCCAGAACGGTTTCTGTCACCACCTGAACGGTTACGGCTGTTTCCACGGAATCCGCCACGGCTTCTTCCGTTACGTCCACGGCTGTCATTACGTTTACCGGCACGCTCTAGTATAGCTGTAAGTTTATCAGCAGGAATACCAATATTGCTAGGCCCTTTAATGTCTTGTCTGTCTAAAATCATAGAAATGAGCTTGAACATGATTGTCTCTTCATCTATATCTTCTTTAAGACGGTCAAGAAGTTTATGTGCTTCATCATAGATTTTTTGATCTTCAATAGTTTTTACCATTTTATCTATAGTAGATGCACGTAAATCATTTTTACTTGGTACAAAAGCATGGTTCATTGAAGTACCGACTTTTTGTTTAATACGTTGCAGTTCTTTAAACTCTAAAGGCGTTAAAAGTGTAATAGCCTTTCCTTTAGTACCTGCACGTCCTGTTCGTCCGATACGGTGAACATAAGACTCAGGGTCAAAAGGAATATGGTAGTTAAATACATGTGAAATGTTGCTTACATGTATACCGCGAGCTGCAACATCCGTTGCTACAAGAACTTTTACTGAGTCGTTTTTGAAACCTTTAATCACTGTTTCACGTTGACGCTGCTCCATATCTCCATGAAGACCGTTTGCCAAATAACCTGCATTTGAGAGTACGTTGCTGAGTCTGTCAACTTCTGATTTTGTTCTACAAAATACCACTGCTTTTGAAGTTTGTTCTGAATCCATTAAGCGAATAATAGCATCATCTCTTTCATGCTCGTCAATTACATAATATTCTTGTTCAATATCTGTATTTGTCGTTTCACCTTTTGTGATTGAAACAAAAGCAGGATCTTTTAAAATTCTGTTTGCAAGATTTTTTATAGGCTGCGGCATAGTTGCAGAGAACAGCAATGTCTGTCTGTTTGTTGGAAGGTATGAAAAAATTTCATTAATATCATCCAAAAATCCCATATCAAGCATTTCATCGGCTTCATCAAGTACAACCACGCTTGGTGCAAAGTTATTAAGCATATTTCTTTTTAAAAGATCTAACATTCTTCCCGGCGTTGCTACGACAACACTGGCACCACGTCCAATAAGGTCAAGTTGACGCTTGTATGAGCTTCCGCCGTATACTGTAACGGTTTTTACGCCTAAATTGCGTCCGTATTTGAAGATTTCATCGCTTACCTGTGTTGCAAGCTCACGTGTAGGTGTGATAACAAGCATCTCTACACTGCCGTCTAGTTTCATATTTGAAAGTACAGGAAGTGAAAAAGCAGCTGTTTTACCAGTACCGGTGTGTGCTTGTCCGACCATGTCACGGCCTTCCAGGATTATTGGAATAGCTTGTGCCTGAATAGGTGAAGGTACTGTAAAGCCTGCGAATTTAACACTCTTGAGTATTTCCGGTTTTAAACCTAAAGAATCAAAAGTGATTGTAGGTTCTTCATTTGTTGTTTGTTCGTTTGTTTGTTGTGCATTTTCTTGCATCATTATCCTTTAATGAGACTTCTCAAAGTCTTTTTATACATAAGGAGATGACGCAAGTTCTACTAAAATTTCCACTTAAGTCTATCAGGGCATCTTCCCCTTAAAATATTTGTGGAATTATACCTAAATTTTACTAAGTTTAGATTAAAGTAATGAATATTTTAAATTACTTAAGTTTATAATGCTACAAATTATCATTACATATAAAAATTCAGTATAATACATAAATTAAAATTACATAAGGTTTTGTATGAATGAAAATATATATTTTGCAGTAATTGCTTTTTTAGTTTTGTCTTTTTTGATTGTTTTGTTTTTTTATTTCAAAGAAAAAAACATGAATCAAAGCTTACATGTAAAGTTAGAAGAGTTACAAAACTCTTATTTTACGATTAGCAACTCTTATGAGCAGTTAAAAGAAGATTATAATGCCTTAGAAATTGAATATGCAGTATTAAATGCTAGATATACAGATGAAATGAAAGCATCAAGTGAGAAATTAGAAGTACTCAAAAATGCAAAAGACGAGCTTTCTCAGGAGTTTAAGATTTTGGCAAACAAAATTTTTGAAGACAAATCAAAACAATTCAGCACTTCAAATAAAGAACAGTTGGAACTGCTTTTAAAACCGTTCCGTGAGCAGATAATGAATTTTTCCAAAGAGGCAAGAGAACAGTTTGAAGTTGAACTCAAAGACAGGCATTTACTTAAAGATGAACTTGGACGACTCAAACAAATGAATGAAACTTTGGCGAATGAAGCGTTAAACCTTACCAATGCGCTCAAAGGCGAAAATAAGACACAGGGGAATTGGGGTGAACTTGTTTTAGAAAATATTTTAGAACAATCGGGATTGCGTGAAGGCGTAGAGTATGAACTCCAAGCAACGCTCAAGTCAAACGAAGGCAAAACCTACAGACCTGATGTCATAATTCATATGCCGCAAAACAGAGATATTATAGTTGATTCAAAAGTATCACTTACAGCTTATGAGAGGTTTGTGAATGCCGAAGAACCCGAGGAAAAAGCAAAAGCGTTAAAAGAGCATATTGCAAGCATCTCTTCACATATTAAAGAGCTGAGTGCAAAAAATTATGAAAAACTTGAAGGCATTAATACACTCGATTTCGTACTGTTATTTATGCCGATTGAGGGAGCTTTTTTGCTTGCCCTGGAGCAAGACGGAGAGTTTTTTAAACGTGCCTATGAAAACAATATTTTAGTCGTATCGCCATCGACTCTGCTTGTAACACTTAGAACCATAGAGCATATCTGGCGAACACAAAGACAAGAAGAACATGCAAAAAAAATAGCTGCCGAAGCTGAGGCTATGTATGATAAACTTGTACTCTTTGTTGATGAGATGAAACACATAGGTGCGCATTTGCAAAAAACACAGGACTCTTATGACAAAGCAATGAACAGACTGAGTACAGGACGGGGCAACGTTATAAAAAGAGCTCAAAATATGAAAGCTTTGGGGCTCAAACCTAAAAAAGAGCTGCCGTTGCAGAGTGAAAATGATATGGATGAAGCATGAAAATTCAGACAAAATATAATTATGAAAAGGTATGGACGCCGACATCTGAAAAAGATATATTCAAAATTATCGAAGAAGAAGTTGGTAATGCTGATGTAGAGGGAGTATATATCTATATAAAAGAGGCTATAAAAGACGGCAAAGAGATAAGTGTCGGTTCTTGTAAATTTAGAATAAATAAAAAGGGATAAAATGTTTCAAAATCCGGATATAGCAAAATTGCTGCTGCGAGTAAGTTTAGGTGTTTTAATACTGTTTCACGGGATTCATAAAGTCATACACGGCATAGGCGGCGTTAAAAGCTTAGTCGTTAGTGCGGGATTGCCTGAATTTTTGGCATACGGCGTCTATTTTGGAGAATTAATTGCACCGATATTTATCATACTAGGTCTTTATGCAAGAGTTGCGGCAATTGCTTTATTTTTCAATATGTTGGTTGCAATATATCTGGCATACGGATTTTCACTGACACTTTCAAAGTTTGGAGGTCTGTCATGGGAGACACCGTTGCTTTATTTGATAATGTCTTTGCTTGTTATATTTCTTGGAAGCGGAAAATACGCAGTGAATTCTAAATAACCAGCAGCCTTTACATGTAAGTTTATAAACTTTTCGGAACCCAGATCTTAGTTTGGGCTATGCGTCTATTAAGTCTAAAAGGCAAGGTTAAAACCTTGCTTCCGAAGAGCGGGTAAGGTTACAGAAAAAAATTAGTTTTTTTCTAAGTCACGCTTTAGCGTTTGAAAACCTTGCTTCCCAAGAGCAAGTAAAGCGTTATGTATAAGCTCATGAATTATTCGGAACCCAGACTTTAGTCTGGGCTGAGAGTGGCAGAAAAAACTAAGGATGTCTAACTTTAATAGTAGAGTTAAGACTCCATCCAATAACCAACATACAAAAAACAACTCCATATGCCGGTAAAATACTATAAGCATTTAAAAGATAAACAAGCCAAAGAAGAATCGCTCCAAGCGGAGTAGGCACTCCTGTAAAATATTTATCTACTTCTCCTGCATCCGCATGAAGATTAAAATGTATAAGACGGCGAAGTCCAGATATTACATAGTATATACTTACAATTGCTGCTACAATAAGCCAAAATCCATGCAAAGACGGTGCATAAGAAGCTTGAAATATTAAAAATACAGGTACAAGCACAAAACTTAAAAAATCTGCAAAACTGTCAAGTTGTACACCAAACTCATTCGAAAGTTTATATTTTCTGGCAATCTTACCGTCAAATATATCAAAAGCACCGCCAATCCATGCTAAAATTATTGCTAAAGTAAAATTGTTTTGTGTTATAAAATAGGTTGCCATAAGACCGGCTGTAATGTTGACAAATGTAAACATATTTGCAAGGTTGAAGTGTGAAGAGGGTGTCCATAAGAATTTCATATAAATATTTACCTTCATAATTTAAGTGCCTGACAAGAATGTATGACATATTCAACAATATTTAAAAGGTTTAGATTCAAGACAAACTTTATTTGGCGATACTAGTATCGTTGAATGAAGTTTAACGCAGAAGATAAGCTTTTTAAATATTGCCCTTACGGGTGAGAAGAGAAGCCACAAGCTACTTCGTTAAAATCCCTTGAAGCTACTAGTAGCTCCTGCGGATTTTTGCCTCATATCTTATGGCTTTTCTTCTCATTGAATTATGTCATATATTCTTGTCAGACACTTATAGCTGAAATTATAGCAAAATCATATTAAACAGAATGAAGATACAAATGATAAACATTATCAATATTATTAAGCTATATATAAGTTGATATAGATTATCATTTGCAAATAAAAAATAAAATAGGAAGTTTTATGAGTAATATCATTAAAGTAAGTATATTCTGTTTGTCTCTTTTTACAGCGCTTGCTGCTGCAGAACAAGAAACAGGAGAAGATAAACGTCTTCACTCAGTAAGAGAAAATATAGATAAAGAAGCAGTAATGGAAGTCAAAGAGGTTTCTGTAACAGATAATTTGAAACATATGTTTAAAGATGCTAAAGTCTCAGGGCAAATCAGAGCTATGTATGCAGGATATAAACAAAAAGAACAAAATGTAGATAATAATTATGCAACGGCTCTTGGGGGCAAGATAAAGTACGAGTTGGCGCAACTGCAGGGTTTTAATGCAGGTGTTGCTTTTTATACATCACATGATTTGAATTTTGCAACAGGTGAAAATACATATCAAAACAATGAACTCTCTTCAAGCGATGGCAGTTATACGCAGCTTGGGGAAGCATATGTGAATTATAAATATAAAGATTTTAATTTTAGAGCAGGACGTCAGATTTTAGATACACCATTGGCTGACAGCGATGATATTCGTATGATAAACAATACTTTTGAAGCTTATGTTGCATCATACTACTATAATGGATTTGACTTTATGGCAGGAAATATTCAGGCATGGCAGGGATATGATGCCAATTTAAATACACCATGGGTAAAAACAGGTCGCAATGGTACAAATTTTGGTGGTGTGTCTTATAATGATGTATGGGAATTAAATCTTTGGTATTATAATATTACAGATACGACAAATGCATTCTACTTTGATGGTGGAATTCAATATGATATAAATGAAGATATGATGTTGCATGTCATGGTGCAGTATTTAAATGAAACTGAATTAGCTGCAAGCGGTTATGATAGCACTATTTATGGCGGTTTGTTTGAGGTTGTATCACATGGTGTAAGTTTGAGTATTGCTTATGATAAATCTTTGAATAATCCTTCTACTGCCAGCTTTAGCGGATTTGGCGGAGGAACACTCTTTACCAGTATGGATACATTGATTTTGGACGATATAGCGGATGACAGAGATGCCCGCTCGTTAGTATCGGGAATAAGCTATGAAATTCAAGAGTTTAGTTTTTTGTATGCCTATGGAGATTTCAAGGGTCAGACAAACAGTTTGGGAGATGCAGCTCATATAATAGAACAAGATGTAAGTTTAGAGTATAATGTGAATGACGAGTTTTTAGTCGCTTGTGTATATGCCATGCAAGAGGACAAAGCAAACTCTGTAAAAACAGACCATGATTGGAATCGATTGCAACTCATGGTAAATTATAATTTTTAAAAAGAATAAAATATGAAAAGATTAATAGATTGTGAAAAAGGCGAGAAAGTAAAAGTTTTAAAATTAGATGCAAATTGTGATTTGAAACAGAGACTAATTTCGTTTGGTATTATGAAAGATGCACAGATCCAAGTGCTGGAACATGCACCGAGAAAAAAAACAATAGAAGTCAAAGTCGGTAAAATGCGTATAGCGCTGCGTGCCGAAGAAGCCCAATTGATAGAGGTTGAAGAAGTATGAATCAAGATGTTAAAACATGCCCTATAATAGCGAATCACATAAAAGTAGCACTTGTCGGACAGCCTAATGTCGGGAAAAGTATGCTTATCAATTCAGTATCCAATGCGCACTTACATGTAGGTAATTTTTCCGGAGTGACAGTTGATAAAACTGAAGTTTTGTTTGATTATAAAAACTATCATTTTACGGTTGTCGATTTACCGGGAACCTACGCTTTTACAGATTATACTATAGAAGAGAGAGTGACAAGGGATTATCTTTGTGCGGAAGATTATGACATTATTATTAATGTAGTAGACTCTACAAATCTGGAGAAAAACCTTCAACTCAGCGCAGAACTTTTTACTATGAGCAAAAAAATGGTCATTGCTTTAAATATGAGTGATGAGGCAGACAAAGAGGGTATAGCGGTGAATGCCGAGTATATGACAGAATTGCTCAATATCCCTTGTGTAAAAGTTTCAGCAGCGCAAAAGACAGGTATTGAAGAGTTAATAAATACCGTTGTTGAAGTGCATGAAAAACCAAAGCCGGAGCCTAAGCTTGTTTTTAGTGAGGCTGTAGAAGAAGAGATTGAAAGAATTGTTTCTTATTTGCAAAAACATAAATACCAAGCAACAAACAGTTACAGAAATATTGCAATAAATCTTTTAAAAGAGAATAAAAAGACGTATGCAAAACTGCATGATGATCCTATTTGGACAGAACTGCAGCCTATTTTAATAGAAAGTTCCAAACATATAGAACTACACCATAATACAGATGATATTAAAGAGGCGTTTGCAGAAGAATATGCCTCATTTAACAGAGGTATTGTGGCCGAAGTTGTTAAAGTGACAAAGCAGGAAAAAGAGGAAAAAACGCTTACAGAAAAGATAGATTCGATTTTAATCCATCCTGTATACGGTATTCCTATATTTTTATTTTTAATGTGGGGACTGTTTCAGCTTACTTTTGTGTTGGGTGCTGTCCCTATGGACTGGATTGATGCATTTTTTGGCTGGTTCGGTGATGCTGTAGGCGCTACTATCACAAATGATGATATGCGTTCTTTAATTGTTGACGGGCTTATAGCCGGTGTCGGTGCGGTAATTCTTTTTACACCCAATATCATTATTTTATTTATTGGAATTGCTTTGCTGGAGAGTACCGGTTACATGTCAAGGGTTGCTTTTTTACTTGATGGATTTTTTCATAAATTCGGTCTGCACGGGCAGAGCTTTATTCCTCTGGTGACTGGTTTTGGATGTTCTATTCCGGCTTATATGAGTGCTAGAATTCTAAAAAATGACCGAGACAGACTACTCACGCTTTTTATCATCAGTTTTATGTCCTGCGGAGCGAGACTTCCTGTATATGTACTTTTTGCAGGAGCATTTTTCAGCGAATCAATTGCGGGGAATGTTCTTTTTGCGATTTATATAACAGGTGCAATGCTCGGACTTATAGCCGCCAAAGTTTTAAAAATGACTGCATTTAAAGGTGCGGATGAGCCTTTTGTTATGGAGATGCCGAAGTATCGTCTGCCGTCTGTAAAGCTGATTTGGCACACAGTACTTTCAAAAACTTTGATGTATTTGAAAAAAGCGGGAACATTCATTGCCGGTGCGACGGTACTTATCTGGTTTTTGAGTAACTATCCACATAATGCTCAATTGGAAAAAAGTTATGAAGCCAAAATAGCACAGGTGCAATCAAAAGAAGAAAAAAACAAGTTGACAAATGAACTTGCAAGTAAAAATTTAGAACAGAGTTATTTAGGACGTATAGGAGCCTTTTCAGAACCGGCCTTTAGACCTTTGGGGCTTGATTGGAAAATGGCAGTAGCACTTGAAGCAGGACTTGCGGCAAAAGAAGTGGTTGTATCAACATTGGGTGTATTATATGCACTGGGTGAGAATGTAGATGAAACGACTTACTCTCTTAAAGAAGCAATAAGCAAAAATATCTCTTTTGCATCAGCTGTGGCATTTATAGTGATTATTATGGTGTATCTGCCGTGTTTTGCAGCTTCGATTGTCTTTACCCGTGAAGCAGGAGGGATTAAATATTTCTTC
>CAZDEM010000015.1:0-16930 GCA_964504315.1 uncultured Sulfurimonas sp. | reverse complement strand
GATTTGATGCTCTTTTATATCTTTCTCGCAAAGAAGCCGAACATGAACTTGGCAGCGACAGAGATTTTTATATCGCTTCTATGAGTTCAAAAGTTCTTTCATATAAAGGGCTTGTAATGCCTACGCATATTAAAGAATTTTACATAGATTTACAAAATGAAAAATTTAAAATATCCTTTTCTCTTTTTCATCAAAGATTTTCAACAAACACACTTCCAGAGTGGCGTCTTGCACAACCGTTCCGTGCCGTGGCTCATAATGGAGAGATTAACTCTGTTGAGGCAAATCGTATAAATGTTGCTATTAAATCAGAATCAATCAAAAGTGAAGTATTTAGCGATGAAGAGATTAAAAGACTGCTTCCTATTTTACAGCCTGATTCTTCCGATAGTGCTTCAGCCGATAACTTTTTTGAATTTTTAATAGTCAATGGAATGGATTTTTTCAAGGCTGTTCGTGCAGTCATTCCTGCCGCATGGCAGAATGCTCCGCATATGGATCCTGAACTTCGTGCATTTTATGAATACTATTCAACTGTTTTTGAAGCATGGGACGGTCCGGCAGCATTTTCAGTTACAGACGGCAGATATATCGGATGTGTGCTTGACAGAAACGGACTGCGTCCTTCTAAGTATATAGTTACTAAAGATGATAACCTTTTAATCGCTTCAGAATACGGTGTTGTAGACATTGCTGAAGAAGATATAAAAGAGCGTGGACGCCTGCAATCAGGTGAAATGTTGGGGCTTGATTTGAAATTCGGGAAGCTTCTTAAAAGTCATCAGATTGATGATTACTTAAAAAGTGCCAATCCTTATATGAAGTGGCTTAATGAGCATATGATTTACTTGCAAGAACATGTAGAAGAGCAGTATAGTACATGTAAAGAGATGGATGAAGATACTTTAATAAGAAGACAGAGATATTTTAATGTGACACAGGAAATCGTAGAACAAGTCATTGAACCTATGATAAAAGAGGGCAAAGAAGCAGTCGGTTCTATGGGTGATGATACTCCTCTTGCGGCTTTTTCACAAAAACAACGAAATTTTACAGACTTTTTCAAACAAAAATTTGCTCAGGTGACGAATCCGCCGATAGATTCTATTCGTGAAAAAGTTGTTATGAGCTTAAACACAGGTTTTGGTGAAGTGCATAATATTTTAGATGAAATTCCATCACATGCACATAGATTAAAATCAATTTCTCCGATTATTACAAGTGAAAAGCTGGAAGTATTGAAATCATTCGGTGATGAAAAATCTCCTAGATATCAAGAATTTTACAAAAATGCTACATTTTCAACTGCTTATAAAACAGACTTGAAAGCATCACTGGAAAATTTAGTTGAGAAAGTGATAAAAGCTGTAAAAGAAGACGGTATTAGAATCGTTATTTTAGATGACAGTGAATTCTCTAAAGAGAACAAGGTTATTCCTATGGCAATGGCAATAGGACGTTTAAATATTGCTCTGCTTAAAGCAAAAGTACGTCATCTCGTTTCGTTGATTGCAGCAACAGGTGAAGTCATTGATTCACACAGTGCGGCAGTACTGCTCGGTTATGGTGCATCTGCGATTTACCCTAATGTACTTTTTGCAACAATTGCATCCCAGCTTGAAAGATCAAAATCATTAAATCTCACATGCGCAGATGCTTATAAATCTGTACATACGGCACTTAACAGTGGACTTTTGAAAATTATGTCAAAAATGGGTATTGCAACTATTGCTTCATACAGAAACTCCGGTCTTTTTGATGTAATGGGTCTACATAAAGATATAGTAAAAGAGTGTTTTGAAACATCTCACTCTACTCTTAGCGGACTCACATACAGTGATATTGATGAGAGACTTGAAAAAGCACATAAAGCTGCTTTTAAAACGAATGGTTTTAATAGAATATTCCCATTAAATATCGGTGGATATTATAAGTTTTACACAGGACAGGAACATCATGATTTCGGTCCTGCCGTTATTCATGCTATTCATGATGTTTCTAAAAATCCTTCACAGGCAAATTTTGACAAACTGAAAAATCTTGTCAATAAACGCGGATTGAAATTTATTCGTGATTTCTTTGAGCTTAAATCCGACAAAAAACCGATTGATATCTCAGAAGTTGAACCGAAAGAGGCGATTTTTAAACGTTTTGCTTCTGCGGCTATGAGTCTTGGTTCTATCTCTCCTGAAGCACATGAAACGATTGCCATCGCAATGAACAGAATCGGTGCACAGTCGAACTCAGGTGAAGGTGGGGAAGACAAAGATCGTTTCGGTACTGAAAGAGTTTCAAAAATTAAACAGGTGGCATCGGGGCGTTTTGGTGTGACACCGGCCTATCTGCGTTCGGCAGAAGAGATTCAAATTAAAGTTGCGCAAGGTGCAAAACCGGGTGAAGGCGGACAGCTTCCTGGACATAAAGTTACACCGTTAATCGGAAAACTGCGCCATACGGTACCGGGCGTTACACTTATCTCGCCACCGCCACATCACGATATTTACTCTATTGAAGATTTGGCACAGTTGATTTTTGATATAAAACAGGTAAACCCTAAAGCACGTGTTGCCGTAAAACTTGTTTCTACTGTCGGCGTGGGAACGATTGCCGCAGGTGTTGCAAAAGCCTATGCAGATAAAATTATCATCTCAGGCGGTGACGGCGGTACAGGTGCTGCTCCGCTTACGTCTATAAAATTTGCAGGAAATCCTTGGGAGCTTGGTCTCTCTGAAGCACATAATGCTCTTAAAGCAAATAATCTTCGCGGACTTGTAGAACTGCAAACAGATGGTGGATTAAAAACAGGACTTGACATTGTAAAAGCTGCTCTTTTAGGTGCTGAATCTTTTGCATTCGGTACAGGTGTACTTACAATTGTCGGTTGTAAAATGCTTCGTATCTGCCATGTCAATAAATGTTCTGTTGGTATTGCAACACAAAATGAAAAGCTTCGTGCAGAGTTCTTTAAAGGCCATGTAGATCAGGTTATAAACTACTTCACATACCTTGCTGAAGATGTCAGAGCAATTATGGCTGAACTTGGCTACAAAACAATGGAAGAGATGATAGGCCGTGTTGATTTACTCGCGGTTAAAGATGATGAATTTGCAAAGAAATTTGATTTTTCTTCTGTTTTACATGAAGAAAAGGGTGTAAATACGCACCAGCAGCCGTTCAATCCTCCATTTGATGATAATGAGTTTGAAAAAGATGTTTTAAAAGAAGCTATGAATGCAATTAAACATCCAGAACACCCGATAAGAATTCAAAGAGAAATTCAAAATATTCATAGAAGTTTCGGTGCACGTATCTCTGGCGAAATTGCACAGTATTACGGTGATGAGGGTCTCAAGCAAGATACTATTAAAATAAGTCTCAGCGGTGTAGCAGGTCAGGCACTTGGTGCATTTTTGATTCCGGGTGTGTCTATTTATCTTGACGGTGTAGCAAATGATTACATTGGAAAAGGTATGCACGGTGGTAAAATAATTATAACATCACAAAATGAGGGTGAACAATTTTCTGCAGGTGGAAATACGTGTCTTTACGGTGCCACAGGCGGAAAACTTTACATTTCAGGAAGTGTCGGTGAGCGTTTTGCTGTTCGTAACTCGGGTGCATTTGCAATCGTTGAAGGTACGGGAGACAATGCTTGTGAGTATATGACCGGCGGTGTGGTTGTAATTCTTGGCAAAACTGGTATTAACTTTGGTGCAGGAATGACAGGCGGTGTAAGTTTTGTTTATGATGAAGATCATAATTTTATAGAAAATGTCAATGGAGAACTTGTTGAAGCCGTAAGAATTGATACGGATGAAGGTGATGAAGCTAGACATTATTTAAAACGTTTACTAAAAGATTATTTAGTAGAAACAAAAAGTCAAAAAGCACAGGATTTACTTGAGAACTTTAGAGTAGAAGTAAGAAACTTCTGGCTGGTAAAACCTAAAAACTTAACAAAACTACCTCTTAACCTAGAGAACGGAGACTAAAATGCGTGAATATTTAAATACTGAAAGAATTGAGGCGGAGAAGAGACTGGTTGTTGACAGAACCAAAGATTTTGGTGAAATTTATGAAGTCTTCGACAAAGATGAAGCAGCAACGCAGAGTGACAGATGTATTCAATGCGGAGATCCGTTTTGTTTAAATAAATGTCCTTTACACAATTATATTCCGCAATGGCTCAAATCAATTGCCGAAAAAGATTTGGAATTTGCATTTAAGCTCTCGAATGAGCCTTCTCCATTTCCTGAAGTAATGGGAAGAGTATGTCCTCATGACAGACTTTGTGAAGGTGATTGTACACTCAATGACGGTCACGGTGCTATTACTATCGGTTCAGTTGAAACACATATCACAGAAGCCGGATTTAAAGCAGGGTATAAACCTGAGTTTCCGGGTATCACAACTGATAAAAAAGTGGCGGTTATAGGAAGCGGACCTGCAGGACTTTCCGCTGCAACCTATCTTTTACGTTCTGGAGTTGCTGTTACAATGTACGAAAGAAATGACCGTGCAGGCGGACTTTTAACGTATGGTATCCCGAACTTCAAGCTTGATAAAAAAGTGGTTGAGAGACGTGTGAAACTGCTTGAAGAAGCAGGTCTGAAACTTGTGTTAAACAGTGAAGTAGGACGTGATATAGATTTTGAGACAATAGCAAATGAACACGATGCAATGTTTATCGGTGTTGGTGCTACAAAATCTAAAAGTGCTGGAATTTCGGGTGAAAATGCTTCAAATGTTTATAAAGCCATGGATTATTTAACTAATATTCAAAGAAAAAATTTCAAACAAACATATGATAAAAAATTCGATTTTAAAGATTTAAATGTTGTTGTTATCGGCGGCGGTGATACGGCTATGGATTGCTTGAGAACTGCAAAACGTGAAGGTGCAAAATCTGTTACATGTTTGTACCGAAGAGATGAAAAAAATATGCCGGGAAGCAAAAAAGAGTATAAAAATGCGATGGAAGAGGGTGTTGATTTTACATTTCTTGTTTCTCCAAAAGAGATAATCCTCAATGAGCAGGGACGTGCTGTGGCGGTAGAAGTTGTTAAGACAACTTTAGGTGCCAAAGATGAATCGGGGCGTCAACGAATGGAAGAGGTAAAAGGCTCCGGGTACAGAGTTAATGCCGATGTAGTTATAATGTCACTTGGATTTGATCCTGTTGTTCCGCCTTTCTTGGCTGAAAACGGTATAGAGACAAATTCATGGGGTGGGATTATTGTAGATGAAGAAACACATGAAACAACAACACCAGGTATATATGCCGGCGGTGACTGTTTCCGTGGTGCTGATCTGGTTGTAACGGCAGCTTTTGACGGTCGTGAAGCTGCAAGAAGTATCATAGACTCTTTACTCTCATAAATCAGATAAATTTACTCATTTTTAATGGGTAAATTTGTTTTTCTTCTAAAAAAATATTTCAAAAATTCTTTAAAATAAACATTAATTTGATATAATGAGGACTATTATACAATTTAAGGATTTTTTTTGAATTTACTAAACCTTTTTACTAAAACATTTGACAATAAACAACCCGAAAAAGCTGAAGCAGGTTCTCACTGGATAAAATGTAAATCATGCCACTCTTTAATGTACTACAAAGAAGTTGAAAACCAAAATTATGTATGTCCTAAATGTGGATACCATATTCGTATAGGCGTGAAAGAAAGATTGAAAATGCTTGCAGATGAGGGCACATTTACAGAATATGATGAGTCACTTGAACCTGTCGATCCACTGAAGTTTGTTGATAAAAAACCTTATAAAAAAAGACTTGAAGAAGCTTATACAAAAACAGGGCGAAAATCATCTGTGGTAAGCGGTGAATGTAAAATGAACGGTGTTGATGTACAGCTTGTTATTTTTGACTTTGCCTTTATGGGCGGTTCATTGGGCTCAGTTGAAGGTGAAAAAATTGTCCGTGCGGCTGAGAGAGCTATTGCAAAAAATCAGGGTTTGATTATTTTAAGTGCTTCGGGCGGTGCAAGAATGCAGGAATCCACTTTTTCACTTTTACAAATGAGTAAAACATCTGCAGCTTTAGCAAAACTTTCAAACCATAGACTGCCTTTTATATCAGTGCTTACAGATCCTACAATGGGTGGAGTGAGTGCATCTTTTGCAAACCTTGGCGATATAATCATAGCAGAGCCGGGTGCTTTGGTCGGTTTTGCAGGACAAAGGGTAATCGAGCAGACTATCGGTTCAGAACTTCCTGATGGATTTCAAAGAGCTGAATTTTTACTTGAACACGGCTCTATAGACATGATTGTAAATAGAAATGAGTTGAAAAAAACTCTTTCTGATATGCTTACTCTGTTAAAAAAAGACTAGTATGAGACTTTATGCGTTATGTGACCAAGATATGCTTAATGAAAAAGGAATTTCTCTTGAGACATTTTTAGATATTGCAAAATCACATAATGCAGAAGTTGTACAATATAGAAATAAAAATTCAGATATTGCTTTTATAAAAGAGCAGTTAATTAAAATAAGACGACAGTATGACGGTTTTTTAATAGTCAATGATGCGTATGAACTTGTAGAATTTTGTGACGGTGTACATGTAGGACAGGAAGATTTAAAGAAAATTGATGAAGATATGTCAAAAGCAGTTAAAATTTTGCGCAGTGTCATTAAAGAAGACAAAATTCTAGGTATATCAACACACAACGAAGAAGAAGTACTTCAGGCAAACACAATGGATTTAAACTATATCGGTTTGGGCGCTTACAGAAATACATCTACAAAAAAAGATATTATAAATGTTCTTGGCGAAAATCTTGATACTATTGCGGCAAAATCAAAACATCATGTAGCAGCGATAGGCGGTGTAAAATTGCATGATAAATTTGAGCATGCTGTATATAATGTCATAGGAAGCGGTTTACTTAAATGAATGTAGAAATTGTTTCCATCGCAAAAAAAGAAAAATCATTATATGATCCATTATATAAAGATTTGACAAAAATGATATCACGATTTGCCACAGTCAAAGATACAGAAATTTATTCAAAAGATGTAACAAAAGCACACACAATTTCCCCGCAAGCTGCTCAAAAAGCATATACCAAAGCTTTAGAAGCTTATATTGGGAAAGATTTCTGTATAACTTTGCATCCGGATGGAAAATTAATCGACAGTTTTGAATTTAGTAAGCTATTAAATGATAAAATGTCCGTGAAATTTTTTATTGGCGGGGCTTATGGTTTTGAAAAAGAATTTTTAGACAAAAGCAACGCTGTAATTAGTTTGGGCAAGATTACAATGAGTCATAAAATTGCCAAGGTAGTTTTGTTGGAACAGATATATAGAGGTTTTTCTATACTAAGTAACCATCCATATCATAAATAAAAGGGAAGTATACGTGCAAGCAAGTGAGTTAAATTATTTTAAAGACATATTACTAAGTCGTAAAGAACAGATTGAGAAGAATATTAATGGTGTGAGTACAGAGCTTAGTGAATTAAATACCTCTGATTTAAATGATGAAGGGGATCATGCTTCAGCAAATAATAATTCTATGGTAGAAAGTGCTATAATAGAGCAACAGAAAAAAGAGTTAAGTGAAATAGACAAAGCACTTTCTAAAATAACAAATGGCGGTTATGGCATTTGTGAAATGTGTGAAGATCATATAGGCTTTCAAAGATTAAAAGTGAAACCTCATGCTGTTTATTGTATTGACTGTAGAGAAATCGTAGAAAAATCTAAATAAAGGATTGAAAAATGTATATTAAAAGGTACACAATAGCTGCATTGGTCTGGATAGGACTTGTCGGTTGGTATGTTTATGCATATGTAACACAAGAGAGTATGAGTATTGACTTATTCGGTATTCCTATGCCGTCATTATCAATTGCTTTATGGGCAATTATACCAATTTTCATCTTGTATCTTGCAAGTGTTGCCCATATGACATTTTATTCAATGATAGGTAATTTTAGATTACGCAAATATGAAAAAGACTACGAAAAACTTATTAATGCTGTTGTTGATGCTTATCTCGGCAAAAAAGAACGAAATTACAGCTTCAAAACTGATAGATATAGACTGTTGGGAACATTACTGCAAAACAGCATCATATATCCGACTGATGATATGATAGGAAAAATAGATGATGAGAAAATTAATACAGTTTTAAAAGTAATTCAAGATATAAAAAATGGTGAAGTTGCTGACTTAAAACCGTATAATTTACCGTCTGACAATGAATTGGTTATACAAAATGAGAGAAATAGATATAAAAAAGATAAAATTAATGCAGAATCTCTTTTGTCTAACTGTACAAAATATGATGACAGTTTATGCAAAGAAGTTTATGTTGATTATGTTAAAACTGCATCACTAAACGGCATTAAGAAGTATAAAGGTTTTTTAACAAAAGAAGCATTACATATAATCCTTGCTAGAATCAATGCTGATGAGAACACTTTGGAAATAAGCAATGAAGAACTTATTGATTTGTTTAAAAAATTAGATTTAAGTAAAAAAGATTATATTGAAATTTCATCTATTCTTTCCAAAGGTGGAATGATTCCTGAACAAAGAATGAGACTTTTTGAGATTTTATCTGATGAAGATGAAGATGCGATGGATGCTTATTTGTATACGCTTTATGATTTAGAGATGATAGCACCTGCCAATGCTATACTTGATAATTCTCAGCCAAATGAATATCAAAACTTTAAAGCTTACCGCGCACTCAAAGAGTGTGGTAAAAACTTTAGTATAGACATGTTCATATAATAATGAAAGAAAATCTCTCCTTTGATAAGCCTTTATATGTATTAGCTCCATTAGCGGGCTTTACTGATCTTCCTTTTAGAAGTGTGGTGAAAAAATTTGGAGCAGATTTAACAGTGAGTGAAATGTTAAGTTCAAATGCATTGGCTCATGGTTCGAAAAAGACTCTGCATATGCTTGAAAAATCTCCTTTGGAAGATCCTTATTCTGTTCAAATTGCCGGTGCTGATGTTGATATAGTAAGAACTGCTGTTGAGATTTTAAATGAGCAGGAAGGCATTGATATTATTGACCTGAACTGTGGTTGTCCTGTCCCAAAAGTTGTCGGACACGGCAGCGGAAGTTCCCTTCTTTTAGATCTTCCATTAATGGGAGAAATTATTAAAACTATTAAAGATACATCCAATAAAAGCATGACCAGTGTGAAAATAAGACTGGGTTTTGAAGAAAAAAATCATGTTGATATCGCAAAAGTTGTACAAGACAGCGGGGCAGACTTTATTGCGGTTCACGGAAGAACACGTGCAGGGAAATTTAAAGCTGCTGTTGATTATGATGCCATAAGAGAGATAAAAGAGGCTGTAGATATTCCAGTGATTGCAAATGGTGATATAGACTCTTATGAAAAAGCCAAATGGGTACTTGAACATACCGGTGCAGACGGTGTTATGATTGGCCGAGGTGCAGTTGGCGCCCCATGGATATTTCATCAGCTCAAAACAGGGCATGAACATATTGAGCAGAATCTTAAACACAAAATTATCATGGAGCATTTTGATAAAATGATAGAATTTTACGGACAGCACGGTGTTGCAATGTTTAGAAAACATACGCATACTTATTCTAAAGGCTATCGCGGTGCATCTGCTTTAAGAAATGAAGTAAATTCAATCGATGATATTGCAACATACCGCTCAGTAATAGATGATTTTTTTAAAAACAATGAGATGACACTGTAATGTTAGAAATATCAAAATCAATAAAAAACTTAGAAAAAGAAGATATTGCAGATAATTTACTGCATTATGTTTATAATACAAAACATCTGCTCTCTTTAATTAAGAAAGGAATTGACTTACAAGATCCATCTTATCTGAGTTCATACCGCTCATTTGAAGGAGAAGTATATGAAAACTTCATTTATGAAAAACTCTTACGATATGCAGAGGAAAATGACTATATAACAAAGTTTGTACTTAAAGGATTTCATCAAAGTAAATGTAAAGCCTATGCAAACACTCTCTCCATAAGTGAAAAAGAACAAATTGTTTACAGAACAAAGAGCCGTGAAATAAGTGAATTTGATGCAATGTTCATTACAAAAAATAATGAACTTTATTTTGTTGAGATGACGTTAGTGAAGTCAGTATTGAAACTGCGCCGTCGTCTAAGAAAGAAAAAAGCACTTTTAGAGATTATTTTTCCAAATTATACAATTAAATCATTGATAATTTTAAATGAAGGTGCTACCGGTGCTAAACAGTTTCCTTCTTATTGTAAAGTATGGTTTACAAAAGAGTTTTCTGCTGCAGAAGTTTTAGAATATATCACTAAACTCGATAAACAAAA
Organism: uncultured Sulfurimonas sp.; assembly: GCA_964504315.1. Classification (GTDB taxonomy): domain Bacteria; phylum Campylobacterota; class Campylobacteria; order Campylobacterales; family Sulfurimonadaceae; genus Sulfurimonas. The sequence continues at coordinate 6,598 of CAZDEM010000015.1, read as the reverse complement.
ACTTTTACCGAAAGATAAAATAAATTCTAAAAAAATGATAGAAGCACATACTTTAAAACTGCATCCGTTTAGATATTATAATACTATGAGCTGGATAACAAAAACAATACGTGCGAATAAAAAATACGTAATAGATATGAACTTCTTAATGAATGATAAAGTTCAGAGATATCATGATTTGTATAATAAATTTTACGTAGGCTTCCTGAGTATTAAAGATGTGAAAAATTTACTTAATCTAAAAGAGGGTGAATATGCAGAAGAACAAAGAGTTGTCGTCGCATTAGAAAAAAAACATTCTAATGAGATTGTTGTAACCTATTATATTCAAACAACTCGCAAAAATCTCTATTTATACAGCTTTAATGATGGTAAAGTTGTAAAAGAGAAAAAAGACCCTTATGGAATTACCGTGACAGAGGTCTTTCATATTAATAAACTGATGGATGAGAGTTATTTATTAAATATGTCTCAGGTACATACAATAAAAAAATTACTCAAAGAGCGCTACAAAAGAGATAGTAAAAAATCACAATAAGATTTACTGCATCTCATAAGCTATATTTGCTGCTCTTTCTTTATAGGCTTGCAGAGGCTCTTGTTTTTCCTCTGTTTGTGATTTACCCAAAAAGTTTTCTAAATCCTCATGTCTGCTTTGTAAAATTTCATTAAACTCTTTTTGTGATGTCGGCTTATTGTCTGTAAATTTATCTAGTAGAATATTACTGTTACCCATAAGGACCAAATAACTTTGGTTGCCAAAGTCAAGCATTACAACGCTGTTCTTATCATCTATGGCTTTTTGAAATCGTATACTGACATTTTGTGCTGCCATATTGATATTAGTCGGTGTAGTCGATTCTTGTGTGTTTTTAAATAGCCAGTTATTTGGTGTTTGTGTATTTGCCGGCATTGGTTTCATCTTTTTCTTTATGTATAAAAGTATGAAAATACCAAGTACTAAAATAGCAACAACAACATAATAGCTTTGAGACATATTATCATCTTTTTTTGTGGGTAATGTGCTTAGTGCGTTTGTATGTATTGCATTAGCAGCAGTAGCTGTTGATGACTTTACAGCTATTTTGTCGGTAAATCTTAATCTGAGTCCATAAGCATCGGATGTTTTGGATGCTATAAGTCTTGTTGATGGTGCAATAGATGCAACAATAATGGTTTCATTATTCATGGGTGTAATAGTCAAGGAATGCAAGTACTGAGAAGAAACTCTTTTTATTTTTGGTGATTCTATTGTTGCATCTTCAAGTTTTATTATAATTTTAGATTTGCTGATACTTTGTTTTATTTGCCCTGTGTACGGCGTATCAAAAGTAATCATAACATCAGCTCTGTCAGTTCTTTCGTAAATGTTATAGCTTAAAATTTTAGAAGCGTACAGGGAAAAAGGCAGTAAAAACAGTAATAAAAATTTAATCATAATCTCTCTTTGGATAAGTAATAGAGTACAGCACTTGAATCAAGTACTTCATTTATACGGATTGCAAGGTTTTTTTCATACACCATGACTTCACCTTTACCTAAAATACGCCCATTTACATAAGACTCAACACTTTCACCCGCGGGTTTTTTTAAATCAATAATAGAACCTTTTTCAAGTTTTAAAACTTCTGCCACAGTCAGCTCAGTTTCTCCTAAATCAGCAACAAATTCAACTTCCATGTCTAAAATACCGGAGTAATCCATCCATGAAAGCTCTTTTTGCGGATCAAATTCTTTTGTATTAGACATCTAGTTCCTTAATGGCAATGATAAGTTCATCATTATCTATATGAATGACTTTGAGTTCGTCATAGTCAAAATCAAACATTCCGATTTTTTCAAAATGAGGTGTACCTATAGTGTAAGGTATTCCTAATTCTTCAGCAATTACTTTAGCACTTCCAACGATGAGATTGGCAGTTTCGAGTGTCATGTCTTTAAGTGTGTTTTCATCGCTTTTATCTTCTTCTAAAAACAGTTTGGAAACTCTTTGCATAAAATCATTGTCAGAAGCAATATATACTCTATATTGGCTCCCGTCTTGTGCTTGTATATCTATGTAAGCAATAAGTGTTCTCTTATCTGTCAGGGCTTCTTTTATTTCACATGAAGCCCCAATTTGATGCGTACAAAAATGTTCTGCTGCTTCTTTTACACTATTTAGCATTATCAACCCTTATTATAATTCATAGATTATACTTGAACGAAACACAAAGTAAAATTAAACTATTATTTATATTGGGGTATAATTCCAAAAAAGTTATGGATAGAGATGATTGAACTAATATTGCTCGGTGCTTCTGTCGGTTTATTGTCCGGACTCTTCGGTATAGGCGGCGGAACTATTTTAGTGCCGCTGCTTTTAATACTGGGGTATGAGACAAAAATCGCTATCGGCATCTCTGTTGTTCAAATGGTTTTTAGTTCCATTTATGGAAGTTATTTAAATAATAAAAAAGGCACACTCGATGTTGTAATGGTTGCAATTATTGGGCTTGGAGGTTTTTGTGGTGCGCTTTTAAGCGGTAGTATCACTTCAAGTTTCAGTGATAAGACATTAGAGATGGTGTTTTTGACGTTTGCTACGTTTGCGCTTTTGCGTCTTTTTATGAAAACACATGATTATAAGCACGAGAAAAAAGTAAATAAAATAGTACTTTTTGTTATAGGTTTTGTAACAGGTGCAATCAGTATGGCTATCGGAGTAGGCGGGAGTTTGATTCTTGTGCCTATACTTGTAGGTTTCTTACATGTACCCTTGAAAAAGGCCACATCAGCAGGACTCTTTTTTGTTGTGTTCTCATCTGTTTCAGGACTGATATCACATACACTCCATGGTCATGTTGATTATAAAAGCGGAATTATTATAGGGTTGGCATCACTCGCAGGAGTCTATATAGGCATACATTTAAAGCATCACAGCTTAAGTATTTCGCTACAGCGAAAACTCTTAATTGTTCTTTATCTGATTATAGTATTATATTTACTCTATAGAATTTTTTGAGGTATAAATGAAAAAAAAAGATTTAATTAAAATCACCGGCGCAAGAGAAAATAATTTAAAAAATATTAATTTAGAAATTCCTAAAAATGAACTTATTGTCATGACGGGTTTAAGTGGAAGCGGAAAGTCTACTTTGGCTTTTGATACACTCTATGCAGAGGGTCAGCGCCGCTATATGGAATCACTCTCTTCTTATGCAAGACAGTTTTTGGACCGTGTAGGCAAACCTGATGTTGATAAAATAGAAGGACTTACGCCCGCTATTGCGATTGATCAAAAAACAACGTCAAAAAATCCGCGTTCAACTGTTGGAACGATAACAGAAATTTATGACTACTTTAGACTTCTATATGCCCGTGTAGGTATTCAGTACTGCCATAAATGTGGGAAAAAGATTTCCCAAATGTCGGCTTCTGATATTATAGGCGAGGTTGCAAAACTCCCAGAGGGTGCAAAACTTGTACTTATGGCACCGCTTGTCAGAGAAAACAAAGGTGCTTATGCGGATTTGATTGAATCACTTGTGCATAAAGGCTATGTAAGAGCACAAATAGACGGTGTAATGGTGCGTCTTGATGAAGAGATAGAACTCTCAAAAACAAAAAAGCATACTATTAAGGTTGTCATAGACAGAGTAATAGTAAAAGAAGAGAACAAAGAGAGAATTGCATCAGATGTTGAAAAAGCACTCAAAGAGAGCTATGGTGAGCTTGAAATAGAAGTGCTTAACCATGAAGAGCTTAATTGTCCTCAGCATATTCATTACTCAGAACATAATGCCTGTTTTGATTGTAAAATAAGTTTTGAACCGCTCGAGCCGTTGAGCTTTTCTTTTAACTCTCCAAAAGGAGCTTGTGCAGAGTGTGACGGACTTGGCATACGATATGCCCTTGATATTGATAAAATTATTGATTCTGATTTAAGCATTGAAAAAGGTGCCGTTAAAATTGTTTACGGTTTTAACAAAGGCTACTACTTTACATTTTTAAAAGGTTTTTGTGCGCATAACGACATCGATATTACTGTACCATATTCTGAACTGCCCATATATCAGCAAAAAGCAATACTGCATGGAAATATAGATGAAGTGGAATTTTTATGGAAAAATCATAAAGTTAAGAGAATCTTTCCGGGTATCATCCGCATAGCGTATGATATGCTCAAAGACGAAAAAGAGCTGGCTGATTATATGAGTGAAAAGGTTTGTGATGTTTGTGGCGGGCACAGGCTTAAAAAAGAGTCTTTGGCGGTAAAAGTAGCCGATACACAAATAGCACAACTTCTTGAAATGCCTATAGCCAAAACTTATGATTTCTTTGCCAATGAAGAGAATTTTTCATACTTTGATACGCAGTCGAGAATGATAGCAGAGCCGATACTTAATGAGATAAAAGAGAGACTCTTTTTTCTTTTTGATGTAGGACTGGGATATATCACCTTAGGGCGTGATGCAAGAACTATAAGCGGGGGTGAAGCACAAAGAATTCGCATAGCTTCACAAATAGGCTCAGGACTCACAGGTGTAATGTATGTGCTTGACGAGCCAAGTATCGGACTGCATGAGCGCGATACATTAAAACTTATCAGAACATTAAGAAGTTTGCAGGAAAAAGGCAACAGTGTTATAGTTGTTGAACATGATAAAGAGACGATAGAAAATGCCGATTTTATCGTAGATATTGGTAGCGGTGCGGGGAAATTCGGCGGGGAAGTCGTTTTTAGTGGAACGTTAGAGAAACTTAAAAAAGCAAAAACTTTAACGGCTGATTATCTTTACGGTCGCAAGAAAATAGAATATTTCTACAGACGCCCTCAAGACAAATGGATAGAAATTAAAAATGTCACTATTAACAATATTGAAAATTTGAGCGCTAAAATTCCATTGAATAATTTTGTATGTATTACAGGGGTAAGCGGAAGCGGAAAAAGCTCACTTATGTTGCAGACTCTACTGCCAACAGCAAGAGAACTGCTTAATCATGCACGTAAAGTCAATAAAGTTGCCGGTGTTGAAATAACGGGCCTTGAACATGTAGATAAAGTAATATATCTTGATCAAAGCCCAATCGGGCGAACGCCAAGAAGTAACCCTGCAACCTATACCGGTGTTATGGATGAAATTCGCAACCTCTTTGCACAGACAAAAGAGAGCCAGATTCGCGGCTATACTGCGTCAAGATTTTCGTTTAATGTTAAAGGTGGACGCTGTGAGAAGTGTCAGGGTGAGGGTGAGAACAAAATTGAGATGCACTTTTTGCCTGATATTATGGTTAAGTGTGATGCCTGTAAAGGGCAGCGCTACAATCAGCAAACTTTGGAAGTTTTTTACAAAGGTAAAACGATTGCGGATGTACTTGCTATGAGCGTGGATGAAGCATTTGAATTTTTCAAACCTATTCCCAAAATACACCAAAAAATGAAAACACTTGTAGATGTTGGACTTGGATATATTACTTTGGGGCAAAATGCTGTGACACTCTCAGGCGGTGAAGCTCAAAGAATCAAACTCTCTAAAGAGTTAAGTCGCAAAGATACGGGAAAAACTTTGTATATACTTGATGAACCGACAACGGGTCTGCATTTTGCGGATGTTGACAGACTGACAAATGTACTGCATAAGTTTGTGGAACTCGGCAATTCGATGTTAATCATTGAACATAATCTTGATATGATTAAAAATGCTGATTATATTATAGATATGGGGCCTGAAGGCGGCAGCGGCGGCGGTCTTATCATCGCTGAAGGTCCACCTGAAGAGGTGGCAAAAAACCACAAAGAAACAGGTTCTTATACCGGAGAATATCTTGAAAAAGAGTTAAAGCTGCATGAGGAATAATATTTTAATGGTATAATTATTGCCATCTCAGGCCAAACTAGTGCATAGCAGTAACTCATAAAGAGGTGAGATGTGAAATAGCTATTGTGAAAGCTTTACTAGTAAAGTAGAATAATAGATGCTTTGCAGATTGCCTCTTTATGGGTTATCCGAAGGACGATTAGAAAAACATACACTTGACTTCGTTACAAAGTCTTGAAGCTACTAGTAGCTCCTACGACCTTGTGCCTTGCAATTGCATATTTTTCTAATCGCTGATATGTACTAGTTTGGTTTGAGATGGCAATATTGAAAGGAAGGCTTATGTATCTGTATAACGAACTAATAATTTTAGGATTGATCTTTATTGATGTTGTCATTATATTTTTTATTTATAAGTCTTTTAAAAACAAATATAAATCACAAATAAAAGAACTCCAAAAACAAATTGCCATTTCAAACAAGAAAGAATCCACAATGATTCAAGAAGGCAGGTATGCTGATACGAAAAAAAGTTTTGTAGCAGAACAAATTAAAAAAATGGAAGCTCTTGAAAAAGAACTTGCCAAACAAAAAAAACGTGTTTATGACATCAAAACAATTGCAAAAGAAGCATCAGACATCAAATCAAAAATTTTATCAAATGTCAAAACAGAACTACGTACACCAATCAATGAAATAATTATAAATGCCGGTATTTTAAAAAAAGAACTTCAAGATACTCAAAAAGCTGATTATGCACAAAATATTTTTAAAGCAGGTAATGAGTTACTTGAACT